>JAGACN010000183.1 GCA_017614095.1 Clostridia bacterium
CCGGCCGTCCGACCGGCCGGAGTCCGACGTGTCGCAGGAAGACCTCGTCGCGCTGTCTTTACGGTTCAACCCGGACCTGATCGTCGTGGGGGAGATGCGGGACGTCGAATGCGCGGCGGCCGTGGAATCCGGGCTGACCGGACACACCGTCCTGTCGACCGTACACGCCTCTTCCGGAGAGTCCGCACACACGCGCATCGCGATGCTCTGCCAGAAGCGCTTCCCGATCGCGTTCGAGGCGTCCCTGTCCCAGGCGGCGGAAGCCTTCCCGGTCGTGGTGTATACCCGCCAGCGCCCGGACGGCAGGCGGCTGCTTGCCGACCTGACCGAATGCGTCCGGACGGAGACCGGTCAGCGGATCTACCGCTGTCTGTATGCCGAAGAACTGAAAGCGGACGGAAACAGAGAACCGTCCTTCGTCAAAAAGAATCCGCCGTCGGACGGACTGCTGCGCAGGCTGCTGACCGGCGGACTGGACCCCGAAACGCTGGAGCGCTTCCGGTCGCCGAACGGGAAGCGGATCCGGAAAAAGACTGCGCCGAAAGGAGATGAATCCGCATGTTCGACTCTCTGAACGCTTCATGGACGTCCGTCCTGTCCTTCGCGGCCTTCGCTTTGCTGGCGGCGGGCATCGTCTTGCTTTTGAAACTGGACGCCGGGCGGGTCTCGTCGGATCTGACGGACACGCTGGAAAAACGGAAGGACAAGTCGCTGCGGAGCGAGATCCGGAAAGCGAAAGCAAACGGGGAAATGCAGAGCGGTCCTTCCGGCTGGGCGGAACGCTTTCAGGACTTCCTGGACGAAGCGTCCGCCGCTTTGACGGTCACGCTTCCCCGGAAAAAGGAAAAGAAAAGAACGGACTCCGATGAAACGCCGAAGGGCGGAAAGGGGATCCTGGCTTTCCTGTGCGCGCTGGCGCTCTTTCTCGGCGCCGGATTCGCCGTGGCGGGGCTGTTCATCGGGAACGTGTTTCTGGTGCCCGTCCTGGCGGCGTTCGGCTTTTCACTGCCTTTCTTCTGGCTGCGGCACGCGCTGAACGCCTACCGCAGCCGCGTGACGGAGGAACTGGAAACGGGTCTGTCCGTCCTGTCCGCCTCCTACGTCCGCTCGGGCGACCTGCTGGCGGCCGTGAAGGAGAACCTGCCCTATCTGCGGTCTCCGGTCAAAGAGCCCTTCGCGCAGTTCCTGTTCGAGGCTTCCCACGTGGACGCCGACCTGGAAAAGGCCGTCTCCCGTCTGAAGGACGCCTTTCCGCATCCCGTCTTCAAGGAGTGGTGCGACGCGCTGGCCGCCTGCGACAAAGACCGCGCGATGTCCGATCTGCTGCTGCCCTGCGCGGCGAAGCTGACGGACGAACGGCTGGTGAACGCCGAGCTGGTCACCGTGACGGAGAACGCGAAGAAGGAATACTACGTCCTGCTGGGGCTGGTCTTCGGATCGGTCCCGCTGCTCTGGCTGCTGAACGGGGACTGGCTGGACGCTTTGCTGCATACGCTGCCCGGTCAATTGGTGACGGCGCTCAGCGCCCTGACCGCGTTTATTACCTATCTGCTGCTGGGCAAGGCGGTCCGGCCGGTCGGATACGGAAAAAACAAAAGAGACGGATCCAAAAGGAACCGTCCGAAAGGGGGTGAACCCGCATGAGAGGACTGCATCCGGCGGTATCCGCCGCAACGGTATTGGCCGGGATCTGTTTCTTTTTCGCGCTCTATCTGCTCTTGGAAAAGGCCTTCGGGATCCCCTCTGCCGCCGCGTCCATGGCGGTCCGGAAGGCGGGCCGTCCGAAACGCGAAAAACCGTCCCTGCCCGATCTGTGGCTGGGCAGCCTGTCCGTTCGACTGGCGCTTCTTCTGGAACGATTCCAGACGGACGCGGTGCGGGAACGTCTGCAGACGGTCCTTTCCTCGTCCGGAGACGGGCGGACCCCCGCGGCGTATACGGCGGACTGCGTTGTGAAGGCAGTGCCGGTCGCCCTGCTGGCCCTTCCGGCTGCCTTTATCTTTCCGCTTGCCTGTCCCTTTATCCTGCTTGCCGCGGTCCTGTACGGCGTGCGGACCTACCGGTCGGTCGAACGGAAGGAAGGAAAGAAAAAAGAAGAGATCGAGCGCGAGATGACGGCCTTCACGGCGGGCATCCGGGCGCAATTGAAGCATACCCGCAACGTGCTGATGATCCTGGACGCCTGCCGGGAACACGCGGGGGACGCATTGAAGAAGGAACTGGACATCACGGCCGCGGACATGCGGACGGGCAACGATCTGTCCGCCCTTACACGGCTGGAGACCCGCGTCGGGTCGCCGCTATTGACGGAAGCCGTGCGCGGACTGCGCGCGGTCTTACGCGGGGACGACACGGAAGCCTACTGGGAATCCCTTTCCGCCCGCTGCGCGGATGCGCAGAAGCAATTGCTGCGGCGGGAAGCCAACCGCATCCCGAAAAAGGTGAGACGGCTGTCGCTGGCTTTGCTCGGCTGTTTCCTGCTGATCTTCTTAACGGTCATCGGCGTGCAGCTGTTCGACAGCCTCGGCGTTTTGTTCGGATAGGGGGTGTGACGCGGATGAAAAAAAGACATCCTGTTTGCCGTCTGCTGTCCGGCCGGTCCGGCGAGGGATATATCGAGGCAGCCGTCGGCGTATTCGTCGCGCTTCTGCTGGTCGTCTTCTCGCTCAACGTCTTCCGGCTGTACGTCCTGCAGTCGGACCTGGACCTCTACGTCAAGCAGGTCGTGGAAACGGCCTGTTCGGCCGGGAGCACCGGTCAGGCGGCGTCGGACAAGCAGGCGGAACTGCAGGAGCAGCTGGGCATCGAGCCGGACGGCTCCTTCTCCGGCACCGTCTACTGGGTGGAGGGCTATCCGGCCGTGCAGTACGGGGAGACCGTCCGCTTTACGGCCGAACTGCATACGGAACTCCAGGGATTCGGACTTTTGTCCTTTCCCGTTACTTTGCGCGCGTCCGCGTCGGGGCTCTCCCGGAGGTACTGGAAGTGAATACGGCAAACAAAAACAAAAAAGACCCGCGCGCCGGGGCGGGCTATATCCCCGCCTGCTGCGCGGTCCTGGCCTTCCTATGCGTCTTCTTCTTTGTCCTGTCGTATTTCTCCCTGCTGTCCGGCATCCGGGCCAACCGGGAGACCGTGCAGCGGGCGCTGGACAGCTTCGTCACGAAGACGAGCAAAGACCTGTACGCGCACGTCAAGCGGGGGAACGCGGACCTGGAAGACGGCTCCTGGGACGAGGACTTCTGGGCCTATCTGGCGCAGTCGGAACTGGCCGCCGTGCGGGATGGAGACCGTCTGACCGCTTACGCGGAGGATAACGGGACCAAGTGGACGCTGTCCCTGCCCAGATTGTCGCTGGCGGACGAAGCCGAAGAGGTCCTGTGCCTGCGGGCGGACTATACATTGACCGTGCCGATCCCCTTCGGCGGGATCACGCTGGGGAGTGTGGACATCCCGCTGTCCGTTGAAGCGCATTTTCTCGCAAGGTAAATACGATGAAAAAAAACAAACAAAAAAGGGCGGGCCGGCCGAAAAGAAAGGAAGAAGAGACCGGGAGGGACAAATCCCCCGGCACATAAGAATCGCCCGGCGTCCGCCGTCTATTACTATACTATGAGAACGGGAACTCGTCAATACCCGTTCGGATAGAAAACACTAATATATGGGATATTTTGACGGATAATCCGCAATTTTCTGAAAAAATACACCTTAAATCGTCTCTGGAAGGACGAAATGAAGACTTGTTCCGGCTGGAAAAGGGGGCCGGAAGGCTGAAAGAGAGGAAAAGAACGGTATGGATACGAAACGGAAA
>JAGACN010000184.1 GCA_017614095.1 Clostridia bacterium
ACGACCTGAAGCACATGTCCAACGACTACATCGACCTGAACCAGCCCTACTGGGACGGCTCTCTGACGCGCGACCTGTCCATCCAGGACCACATCTACTACGCGACCGGCGACATCGTCGTCACGGACGACGACGCGACCTGGGCCATCTTCTTCAACAAGGACATCATGAAGAACGCCAATATCATGGCGGACTACGACTACGACACCATCTACGACCTGGTCAAGGATCAGCAGTGGACGCTCGACGTCCTGCACGAGATGGCGAAAAAAGGCACCATCCAGGTTAGCGACGGCGGACTGGTCTTCGGCGCCGACTCGCAGGACACGTGGGGACTTCTCGCCCAGTGCTACGACTCCTACGCGTTCACGGCCGGGTGCGGTGAAAGCTTCATCCGCGCGGACGGGGACGATCTGCACATCTGTCTGGGCGACGAGACCAACCTGAACGCCTTCTCCAAAGTGTTCGACATGATGTGGGACTCCAGCTGCGTCGGCGTCGCCGAGATCGCCGGTAAAGCCGCGGGCCTGTCCGAGTACTACAACACCGAACTGCAGGTCTTCGCCAACGGCAGGGCGCTCTTCATGCCCTACCGCATCGGCGCCGTCCAGGAGGCGGTCATGCGCGAAGCGGACATCCATTACGGCCTGCTGCCCATGCCCAAGAAGGATCTGCTGCAGGACGACTACGCGTCCACCGAAACGGTCTACTGGTGCACGGCCATCGCCATCCCGCTCACGAACGTCGAAAAGCTGGAAGCCACCTGCTACGCGCTGGAGCTGCTCGCCTACTACGGCAAGGAGCTGGTCACGCCGGAATACTACGACCGCACGCTGAAGAACAAACGGTTCGAAGACCAGGAATCGGTCGACATGCTGGACATGATCTTCCGCAAGCGCACCTACGACATCGGCGCGGTCTACAACTTCGGGAACATCCTGTATTTCTACACCAGCATCCTGATGACCGGTACGAACACGCAGGTCTCGTATTTCGAGGCCAACCGCAGCACTTACCAGGCGGCCATCGACGACTTCCTGGAGATCGTCCAGAGCGACGTCGCCTGACAAGCCGATGAGACATATATGCAATGTCCTATGCCTGCTGCTGGCTGTTCTTTTAGCGGTTTCCTGCGCGGTGTTCGCCGTCTCCTGCTCGGATGATGACGACCCCCTGACCGCCGACGCGCTCGAGATCGAACACGAAGAGAAGTTCGGGAACGTCTATATAAAACTCACCATCGACGAGTTCAACGCCCTCGGCTTTGCCTACGGCGACAGCGTGACCATCACCTTCTCGAACGGATTCGTATTGGAGGGGATCCCCTACTACAACGGCTTCTACGTAAACATCGGCGAACCGCTCCTCGTCGGCTATCCCGGCTATCCGTACATCCGCGCCGGCTACAACAGCGGCGACGATCTCTACGTCGCGGCCGGCCTCCGGCCGACCGACACCGCGATCGTCACGCTCGACGAAAAAGGCAAGTTCCTTGCCGTGCGGAAGGACTGAAACAAGCATAAGGAAAAGCACCCGCTGCTCCAAAATCGGAAGCGGGTGCTCTTTTTTCTGTTCGGATCTGTTCATTTTAGAACATATGTTCTGTGCTGCTTTTTCGGCTGCGGAAAGGATCAATAGTAATAGGATTCGGCTGTCCGAATGTTGAATTTTGCCAGCGCTTCGTTGTCCACCATCACCTGATCGTAGAATCCGGTAATGTAGTTGTAGAACGCTTCGTTGATCAGCGGGCTTGCGACGTCGTCATAGACGGACTGAAGATCCGCGTCGTCCGTCGCGTTCTTCCGGAAGAGATAGATGCCGCTGCTTGCGATGTTCAGCGTCAGCAGTTCGCCGTCTCCGGCGTTCTTCAGCGCGTCCGCCATGTCCGCGTTCAGACTTTCCAGTTCGAGGACGGACGGTTCGGAATAGGTATAGTGGGCGTCTTCGGCCGGCGACACGAACACATAGGAGCTGCCGGCCTTCTTCATTTCGGCGAACAGGGCTTCCGCTTCGTCTTCCAGGATGGCCCGCGAGAGCGCAGCGAGCGCCTCGTCTTCCGAATACTGCTCCTTGTCCAGCGGCAGACGGTGGATCAGATGCCAGCCGTAATCCGTCTGGACGAGCGCGTAGCCGTCCTCCTCCAGTTCGAACGCGGCATCCTCGAACGGTTTCACCATCACGCCGCGGGAGAAGGTATAGGTCGTGCCGGAGTCCTTGGTCTCGGACGTATGCTCGGCAAAGGTCGTCGTGTTCGCCAGGATGCCTTCGTAGACTTCTTTCGCTTTCGCCTCGTCGTCGTACAGGATGTGCTCGACGGTGACGAAGTCCGTCAAGAAGAACGCTTCCGCCTCTTCGGACCGGATGGCTTCGCGCACGGTCTGCTCCATGCCTTCCAGATCCGCCTCCCCGACGCCGGATTTCCGGACGAGATAGACGCCGTCCTCTTCCTCGACAAGATGCCATGCGCCGTCCGCGGCGATCCCTTCGTACATCGCCTGTTCCGCTTCGGACGCGGAGACGCAGGCGGGCGTGATGTGGGACTGGCTGTCCGCGTACAGTTCGGAGGGCTCCGTACCGGCATCCAGTTTGGCAAGCGCCGCTTCCGCTTCGGCTTTTTCGTCATAGGAGAGATATTCCACCTTGACGAACGTATTCAAGAAGGCCGAATGGACCGTCTCGTCCGAGATGGAGGCCGTCAGGTCCAGCACGTTCTGGACGCGGTTTCCGCTCTCGTCGTAGGTATAGTACGGGAACAGATAGGCTTCCGCCTTGACGTAGGAGTCGTCGAACGCTTTCCGGATGTCCTCTTCGGGGATGCGCGCGGCTCCGTTCTCGCCGTAGCGGTAATCCTTGAGCAGCGACAGCAGGGCGTTGTACAGCTCGTACCGTTCCAGCTGATTGAGCGAGAAGCCCTTCTTTGCCAGTTCGATCTGCAATGCGTCTTCCCCGCCGGCGTCCTCTTTCAGCTGATCCAGCGCGTCCTTGATGGATGCCAGGACCTCCTCGTCCTGCACCTTCAGCCCGTTTTCCTCGGCCAGCTGTTCGGTGATCAGGATCATCATGCAGGATTCGTCGACCGTCTTGGTCATCTGCTGCGCGAAGGTCGTACCGTCTTCGGCCGCATTGTCCCACAGGCTGTCCAGCGTGACGCTGGTGCCGTAATAGGCGGCCATCTGGGCGTAGTAGTATTCGTAATAGCCTTTGATGAAGGCCATCACGTAGGCATAGTCCTGCTCCGTGATGGTCTTGTCCTTGTACCGCATCACCGCCCTGGAGCCCGAACAGGACGCCAGGAACGCGCACGCGGCCAGCAGAACAAAAGCCAGCAGCAGAGCCGTTATTTTTTTCAACATGAGTCTGTCCTCCTTCGCGGAAAGCCGGCCGGACGCGTCCCCGGAGCGGGGCCGCCGCCTGTCCGTTTTCCGTACTAACATATCATTATACCTTGAAACGGGCCGATTGCAATAAAAATATTATGAGGAAAATGAAAACTTTTTACAAACAGAAAGGAAAGTGCGCACGTCCCGCAGCAGTTCCCCGCTCTTCCGGCTGGCGATGCGCAGCGCGATGTGCGACCGGCCGCCGGGCGACGCCATGATCCTTCCGCGGAACGCCGGGTCGGACAGCAGTCCGGACGACAGGAATTGGTCCACGGACGGATGGAAGAAGCAGACGGTGGATTCCTTCTGCTCGATGGAGGTGAATCCGAGATCCATCGCGGCGTGCCGGATGACGGAGATGAGAAGCAGGTCGGACACGGGAAGCGGGAGCGGCCCGAAGCGGTCCTGCAGCTCCTTTTCCGCGTCTTTCGCATCCTCGTCGGTCTGCAGGTCGCCGATCCGCTTGTACAGTTCCATCCTTACCTTCTGGGAAGGCACGTACGAATCCGGGACGTATGCGTCCGTCTGCAGGTCGACGATGCAGTTGCGCTCCGCCGTCGGCTCCAGTCCCTTCTCGAGGTTGACGGCGTCCTCCAGGATCCGGACGTACAGATCGTAGCCGATGGCCTCCAGCTGGCCGCTCTGCTCGGCACCGAGGATGTTCCCGGCGCCCCGCAGCTGCAGATCCCGCATGGCGATCTTGAAGCCGGACCCGAATTCGGTGTATTCCTGAATGGCCTGCAGCCGCTTTTCGGCCACTTCGGACAGGATGGTATCCTTCCGGTAGGTCAGATAGGCGTAGGCCTTCCGGGAGGAGCGGCCGACGCGTCCGCGGATCTGGTGCAGCTGGGACAAACCCATCCGGTTGGCGTCTTCGATGATGAGCGTATTCGCGTTCGGCAGGTTGACGCCCGTCTCGATGATGGTCGTGCAGACCAGCATGTCGATCTCGCCGTCCATCATCTTCTTCCAGACGACGGACAGGTCGTCCTTGTCCATCTGCCCGTGCGCGACGGCGATCGAACGGTCCGGGAACTTCTCCTTCAGCTTGGCGGCCTTGGAGTAGATGGATTCCGTAAAGTTGTAGAGGTAGAACACCTGGCCGCCCCGGCGGAATTCGCGTTTGATCGCCTCCTCCAGCGCGGTCTCGTCGTATTCCATGACGAAAGTCTGGACCGGCACGCGGTCGACCGGCGCCTCCTCTAATATGGACATGTCCCGGATGCCGGACAGCGCCATGTTCAGCGTGCGCGGGATGGGCGTCGCGGACAGGGTCAGGACGTCGACCGACCGGGAAAGCTCCTTGAGCGTTTCCTTGTGCTTCACGCCGAAGCGCTGCTCCTCGTCCACGATGAGCAGTCCGAGGTCCTTGAACCGGATGTCCTTCTGCAGCAGCCGGTGGGTGCCGATGACGATGTTCAGTTTTCCGGCCGCCAGCTGCTCCACATAGCGCAGCTGCTGCGCGCGCGGCACGAACCGGGAGAGCATCCCGATCTCCACGGGATACCCGCGGAAGCGCGCGGTGACGGTCTGGAAATGCTGCAGAGACAGGATGGTGGTGGGCGCCAGGATGGCGACCTGTTTGCCGGCGAAAACGGCTTTGAAGGCGGCGCGCAGGGCAACTTCCGTCTTGCCGAACCCGACGTCGCCGCACAGCAGCCGGTCCATCGGATAGGGCCGCTCCATATCCGCCTTGATCTCCTTGGAGGCCTGTTCCTGGCCTTCCGTCTCCTCGTATTCGAATTCGCTCTCGAAAACGGTCTGGAAAGCGTCGTCCGGCGGGAAGGCGAAGCCGGGCCGGTTCAGCCGCTCGGCGTACAGCCGGATGAGATCCTTCGCGATGGCCGAAGCGGACGTTTTCGCGCGGACCTTTGCCTTCTTCCATTCCGAGCCGCCCAGTTTGTTCAGTTTCGCGCCGTCCGACCCGACATACCGGCTGACGAGATCCATCTGGTCGCAGGGCACGTACAGAATGCCGCCGTCCGCGTAGACGAGCTTGATATAGTCCCGCGTGACTCCGGCCGCCGTCATCGTCTGGATGCCGACGAACCGGCCGATGCCGTGGTTGACGTGCACGACCAGTTCCCCTTCCGTCAGGTCGGTGTAGGAACGGATCTTCTCCATCTTCGTCAGTTCGCCTTTGCGCTTTCCCCTGCCGCTGCCGCGCGCCGGATACTCGTAGGCGTCCGCGTCTTCGGTCAGAAGCGTCAGACGGGCGGAAGGCAGCGCGAACCCGCCCCGCAGAGCGTCCGTCACGGCGGGCAGGAGGTGCACATATCCGGGCCGTAAAGACTGCGGCTTCAGGATGAACCGGCCTTTCAGGTCCGGACGGTCGGCGAGCTTCTTTTCCGCCTCCTCGGCGAAATGTTCCGCGGCGTAGTCGCCGGCGGTAAGGAATACGACCGTTTCAGACGGGGACTCCTCCAGACGGGAAGCCAGTTCCTGACCGATCGTTACCGTCCGTTCGGACAGCGGATCCAGCGGGAGGGCGGAGACCGTAC
>JAGACN010000185.1 GCA_017614095.1 Clostridia bacterium
GAAAGGATCAGTATCAGCAGTTTGACGATTGTTTTCATATTTATAATCCGCCTTTCTGCGAAAGGCACCGACGAGGTTATGAAACGTGGGTGCTTTCGCTTCAAAAATATGGTACACTATCCACGGGAAGATTCAGCATACTACAGAACCCGTGGAGGTGAGTGGTGGGGCTGAATAGCGGCAACCCCGCATGTTTATATGGTGTCGGTCATCCTTAAAGGCATCAACGAATGGCGCAGAAAAGTAGCCCGTAAACTTATCTCTTCCAAATCGACTCGATTTTGCCGGATGACCAGTCCCTGCTGAACTTCCTAATCCAATTTATTAGGAGGTACAATGTGCCGTTTAAGATTTTTCGCAAGAATTGCTGTGGACTGGACGTTCACAAAACGTGGATCTATGCCTGCATAGGTATTACGGATCCAAATGGTCGTACAGAGTACAAGCAGGCTCGGTTCTCTTCTTTTACCCATGGCTTGCACGAATTGGCAGACTGGCTTTCCAAATACGATTGCAAAGAGGTTTGCATGGAGTCCGCCGGAAAATACTGGGTTCCGGTCTTTAACGTACTGGAACAATCCTGTTGGGTAACGCTTGCTCATCCTAAATACACAAAACCTCAAAAGGGTAACAAGACCGACCGCAAAGACGCAAAATGGATCTGTGATTTGTTCATGTGCGATATGATCAAACCCAGTTTCATTCCACCGCCTGACATTCGTCATCTTCGAGATTTGATGCGTTATCGAACAAAACTGACCAATATGCTCACCGGTGAGAAAAACCGTGCCTTGAACTGTCTTACCGTTTCCAATCTAAAACTGGACGATGTGTTTTCCGACGTGTTTGGAAAATCCTCACGTTCCATCATCCGTTTCATTTTGGATCATCCCGGTGAAAAGTTTGACGTGACGCCGTTCATTGATAAGCGCTGCAAACACCCTATTGAAGAGATACAGGCTGCCGTAGATGGAGCAATATCTCGCGAGCAAGCCACAAAACTCAGAGAGTGTCTGCAACACATCGATGAGATTGGCGTGCACAAGCGAAATATTGAACACGAAATCTTGCGTTTAGCCGAACCGTACGCGTACGCGCTTAGTTTGATCAAGACCGTGCCTGGCCTTTCCAATGATCCCATGACTGCTGTTGCCATCATTTCCGAGATTGGTGTGGATATGTCTGTGTTTCAAACTTCCAAGCATCTGGTAGCTTGGGCGGGTTGTTGCCCTCGCAATGATCAGAGCAATTTGAAGGTGAAATCCACTCGCATCTCCCGTGCAGGATCTTACCTGAAACCCATTCTGGTTCAGATCGCCAACGCCGTCATCCGTTCTGATAATCATCCGGAATTCAAAGAACGCTACCGCAGATTAAAAGCTCGTCGCGGACACAAAAAAGCAATTATTGCTATCTGTAAGATGATCCTGACCGCTATCTGGAACATCCTTTCCAAACTTGAACCTTACAATCCTGCCGGCTATCTTACTGATAAGAATACCAATCATTCTACCGTAATTACGAAATCTCAAGGTTTGGCGCTCCTTCGTCAACGAGGTTACATCTTCACTGACGAAGTCATCACGGAATCCGGCTAATCTTGATTTTCCTCCTGTTTTTGCCGCAGTTTATGCGGTTGCTTTCTTGCGCCCTTTTAGGATGTCCTCGGTTGCGTTTTTGTTTCAAACTTCTCCTACAGGTCTTGTATATATGAATACGATTCACGATCGGATAATCTTTACGGCCGGGCGGGCTTTTTTGTTTTTGTGTTCCGTTCGGTTTTTTTGCTTTGCGGGTACAAAATGCTGACCGCGCGCCGGGACGGATCGGGCGTCATGGTCGTCTGCAGAACGGAGAACGCTTCTTCCCGGCTCATCGTCATCACCTGCTCCAGCGCGTCCAGGATATTCCGGCCCTGCGCCCAGCTGTCCGAAACGGCGAGCGCGGTATCTTCGGTGGAATCCAGCGGGAACAGCGCGTTCGCGTAGACGGTCCGTTTGGCCTGTTCGAACTCGTCGGGTCCGAAATACGTCGCGGCCCGTTTTTCCAGTTCGCGATACAGTTCGGCCAGGAACCGGTCGGGCTCGTCGCAAACGGCGTCGATCTCAGTGAACGCGCATCCGTCTTCGAGGGAGAAGTAGGCACCGAACCGGTCTCCGATGACGCCTTCCTCGTACAGACGGTTGAAGAAATCGCCGGACCGGCCGAACAAAAGCTCCAAATTGATCTCGTTTGCCGCAAGGATCCGCATGCATGCGGACGGATCGGCCGGGCAGACCGCCTTCAGACAGACGGCCACCATCGGCTGCGCGATGTCCGCTTCCGCTTCCACCCGCTCCGTACAGACATTTTCCGGTTCGTCGGGCAGGACGCGGACCGCCGTAAAGGGCGGCGCCTCGTCAGGCAGGCATTCGTCGCAGATGCGATCCAGTTCGTCCGGATCCAGATTGCCGCAGACGGAAAGCAGCATATTGCGCGGGTTGTAGAACGTACGGACGCAGTCGTAGAGCATTTCCGGGGTGATCTGCGTGATGGTCTCGCGCGTTCCGAGGACGCTCTTGCGGACCGGATGGAGCGCATAGGCGGCATTCATCAGGTTGCGGGAGATCCGCGTGCCCGGATGGTCTTCGTGCATATCGATCTCTTCGCCGATGATGTCCAGCTCTTTTTGAACGTTCTCTTCCGTGAAATACGGGTGCGTCACACAGTTCAGCAGGATACGCAGATTGTCTTCGAACGAGTCCGTGCAGGAAAACAGATAGGACGTATGTCCGCGCGTGGTGAAGGCGTTGGCGTAGGCGCCGGTTTCCGCATACAGTTCGAAGACGTCGGTCCCGTCTTCCGATTCGAACATCTTGTGTTCCAGAAAATGCGCGACGCCGTCCGGGAGTTCCCGGATATCTCCGCCGGGATACCGGCGGAAGGATCCGTCGTCCGATCCGAACCGGACGGTGAGCACGGCAAACGCGGAGGAGCGCGCCTTCTGCGAGAGACAGACGGTCAGTCCGCTCTTATGCGTCCAGGTCAGCAGTTCCTCGTCGACGGCATCCAGCCGTTTCTTGATGCATTCACTCATGGCTCCGGCCCTCCAGCAGATAGAACGTGTCCGGGATCATGCGGCGTGCCGCCTGCACGACCTCGTCCGGCCGGATCTCCTCGGCGATGCGGATGCGTTCCTCGATCGAATAGAACTCGCCCCGCATGGCGTTCCGCAGATGGATGGTTCCGTACGTGGCGGGGCTGTCCGCCGCCTCGCGAATGCCGCGAATGAGCGTCTTTTTGCTGCGGTCGAGTTCCTCTTCCGTGAAGCGGCCGTCCGCGAGTTCCGCGCGTTCCGCTTCCACGGAGCGGATCAGCCGGTCGGCCTGCTCGGTACGGGTGCCGCCGGCGACGAAATAGACGCCCTTGTGCAGATTCGGCAGTCCCGAGCAGTCGTAGCAGAGGCCCTGCTGTTCGCGCACGCGGGTGAACAGCCTGCTGACGGACGAGCCGCCGAACAGATCATGGAAAAGCAGGAAGGCGGTGCGCTGCCGGATGTTCTCCATACCGGCGATCCGGTAGCCCATCACGAGTTTGCACTGGTTGACGTCCGCTTGTTCACGGATGGTCTTCACCTCCGAGGGAAGGACGGGCGCCGAAGCGGTCAGACGGAAATCGCCGCGCGGCGGCAGGGGAAATCCGCTCAGCAGGGAAGCGACTTCCGAAGCCGTCTTGCGTCCGGCGTAGACGATGCCGACGGGCGCTTCTTCCAGCAGATGACGGTATGCGTCCATCAGCCGTTCGGGCGTGATCTGCGCGACCATGTCCGCCGTCGTCCGGGCGGGCACCGAGAAGGGCTCGTTCCCGCACATGTGCAGGATGCAGCGCAGTCGTGCGAGGCGGTCCTTGTCGTTGATCCGGGAGAGGATCAGGTCGGAGAGGTTCTTCTTTTCGCGTTCCACGTAGTCCGGCCGGAAATAGCCGTTCGCCAGCAGCGGCCGGAACAGCACTTCCTTCAGCAGCTCGATGCCTTCCATCAGCAGCGGGCGTCCTTCCAGCGTGAACGCGTCCTCTATGCAGGAGATGTCGAACGTGATCATCTGCATCTCTCCGAGATAGGTGGACGTGATGTTCAGTCCCAGCGAGTAGAGTTCGTCCTGCGCGCGGTTGAGATCCTGCATGGTCGGGTAGCGTTCGCAGCCGCACGAGAGCACGTCTGTGAGCAGCGAATAGACGCAGCCGGTCTCGAGACGAAGCGGCACGGCGAACTGGAGGATCAGAGAGGCGGTCTTGAACTGGCCCGTCTGCACCGCGTGCAGCCGGATGCCGGGCTTGATCTCAACGGCCTGATAGGTAAAATCTTGTTTCGTTCTCATCGGTTCCTCTTTGGTAAATGATTGCTCCTTCGGAGACGGTCGCCTCCATCCGGATGCCGCCGTCGAACACGGCCAGATCCGCGCGCATCCCCGGGCGCAGGGAGCCCCGTTTCCGGATGCCGAACAGGCGCGCGGGCGTCAGCGTCATCATCCGGACCGCGTCCGTGAGCGGAGCGCCGGCCAGTTCGACCATATTCCGGACAAGCCGGTCCGCGGTCGCGACCGATCCCGCAAACGCTTTGCGGTCGGGCATTTTCGCGACGCCGTCCTCGATCCAGCATTCCTGCCCGCTGGACAGGGAGCCCAGGATGGTCCGGCCTTCCGTTTGTCCGGCTCCGCGCATGGCGTCCGTGATCAGGACGGTCTTTGCCGGGCCTTTGGAGCGGTAGACCAGCTGCAGGAGCGAGTCCGGCAGATGTTTGCCGTCCGCGATGATCTCGACCGTCAGCTTGTCGAACAGATAACCCGCTTCGACGAGTCCCGGGATGCGGTAGCCGTCCTTCCGGGTAATGGTGCTCATGCCGCTGTAAAAATGCGTCAGGTGCGTATAGCCGTGGTCCATGGCTTCTCTTGCCTGTTCCAGCGTGGCGTCCGAGTGCCCCATGGACACGCGGATGCCGGCGGCTCTCAGCGCGTCGCCCAGTTCGAGCGCGCCCGGCAGTTCCGGCGCGACCGTCCAGC
>JAGACN010000186.1 GCA_017614095.1 Clostridia bacterium
CGCCGGACGGCTGTTCGGGATTCAGGTTGTTGTCTTCGTTCCACTCGCTCATGTCAAATATCCTTCTTTCTCGTTTTCCTTATCGCTGCCCGCCGGTTCTCCCGCGGCGGGTTCCGATTTATCTTGTGTTTCTTTTCCTTCGGTTTGCGGCTCGTCCGGTCCCCCGTCCGCGAAGCGGAAGACTTTCATCTTCCGGCCGGACGTTCCCGCCAGCGAGAGCGTGAACCGGAATTCCGTATAGACGTCCGGGACCGATTCGACGCGGATGGTCTCGCCGTGCTGGTCCAGCACCGTTTTCACGATATACAGCCCGAGCCCCGTCCCGGTCTTGTCCAGGCCGCGCGAGCGGTCGGACTTGTAGAACCGTTCGAAGATATGCTGCATCTCCTCTTCGGGGATGCCCTTGCCGGTGTTCCGGATGCGCACCAGCGCTTTTTTGTCCTTCTCTTTTCCGCCGGAATCTTTTGCCTTCGTTTCGGTGATCCGGATTCCGATGACGCCGCCGCTGTCCGTGAATTTGACCGCGTTGTCGACCAGATTGGACAGGACCTGATGGATAGCGTCCGGGTCGGCGGAAACGAAAATGTCTTCGGCATCTCCGTCAAAGTCCACGTCGATCCGTTTGGCGTCGATCTTGTCCGCAAGAGAAATGACGACCTGTCGGGCCCGCTCGGTCAGGTTGAAGTCGCTGACCTTTAAACTGCGCCCGGCTTCCAGTCGGCTGACTTCCAGCAGCGAATTGACCAGTCTGGACAGCCGCCGGACCTCTCCGGAAATGATCTGCAGGTAGTGGTCGCGCTGGTCGTCCGAAATGGTGCCGTCCAGCATGCCGTCCACGAACCCGGAAATGGTGGTCATCGGGGTGCGCAGGTCGTGCGACACGTTCGACAGGAAGGTGTTCCGGTTTTCTTCATGCGCCGCGAGGCTGCCGGCCATATGGTTGAAGGCTTTCCCCAGTTCCGCGATCTCGTCCGGCCCCTCCGCGTCCACGCGGATCTTGAAATTCCCTTTCGCGTACTCTCTGGCGGCGTTGCCCATCTGCTTGATGGGCTTCGTGATCCGCCGCGAAATGACCGACACGCAGACGAGGGCGGCGAAGACGACCCAGATGGACACCACCGCGGTGCGCTTGGTCATGTCCACGGCGAACGCGGACCGTTCGGCCAGTTCGCTGGTCACGACGATCAGGTAGAGAAGGTCCCCGCTGCTTTCGCGGATCTCGGCGAAGCTGTTCAGCTTCCGGTTTTCCAAATAGCCGCCCAGATTGCTGACGGCGTAGTCATTCTTTCCTTCCGCGAGATTCTCGGATACGGCCGCGACCACCGACGGCGGCAGCGGCTGGTCCGCGGCCTCCGAGGAGGACGCCGCGACGGTCCCGTCCGACCGCACCACGCGAATGTCCGCCTGGATCAGTTCGGAGATGTTCTGCATGTTGCCGGCGAACGCCCCGCTCTTCAGGATGGTCTCCGTCGGTGTGAAGGAGGTGTCCCGGATGCTCTGCAGGAAATAGCAGAGCTCGTTGGCGGCCACGTCCATCTCGGACAGCTTTTTCGCCTGGCTTTCACGGAAGAGCCCGGAGATCACGACCAGCAGGACGACGGCAAGGCTCAGGAGCAGGATGGCCATGAACGCGGCCAGAATGCGCGAGAAAACGCTTTTGAACATCCCGCCAAGCCCCCCTTCCTCTGTCCGGATCCGGAATCTGCGCCTATTTTACCATACAATTGTGAACAAAATCCCCACATTTTTTGAAAAGAAAGAAAAAAACCCGGACTCCGGCCGGCAGGGCTCGGAGCCCGGGCGATCAGCCCTTTGTTCCGTTTCGGGTCACGCTTCCGGGACGTCCCGGAACGCGCCGTGATCGATCTTGCCCACCCGCGTCTTCGGGAACTCGGCCAGGACGACCACCTGGCGCGGCATGGAATACTTGATGACCTTCTTTTCCAGCCGGGCCATCGTTTCCGCGCAGATCTGCGCGTCCGTCTTTCCGCACGTCCGGCTCTTGAGCACATAGAGGATCATATGCGGCTTCGGCGTCTCGAAATACTCCATCGCCGCGTCGTAGATGTCCTCCGACTCGCACGCCGCCTTTTCGACCTCGCTCGGATAAACGTTGATCCCGCTGATGATGAACAGCCTTTTTTTGCGCCCTTTGATGAAATAGTAACCGTCTTCGTCCCGGAAGCCGAGATCGCCCGTCCGGACCCACACCCTGCCGCCGGCGTTCATCAGCGTCGCTTCCGTGGCTTCGGCGTCGCCCAGGTAGCCGTTCATCAGCGTGTCGCCCGCAACGAACAGTTCTCCGATACGGCCGGCGGGAAGTCTCTCCCCGTTCTCGTCCAGGACGTCCATCTCGATGCCCCGGAGCGGTTTTCCGACCGATCCGATCCGCGGTTCCTCCCGCCGGTTGACGCAGCAGACGGTCACTGTCTCAGTCAGCCCGTAGCCTTCCAGCAGCCGGCAGCGGCTGCCGTAGCGTTCCATCAGCCCGTCGAATTCCGCGATCAGTCCGGGCTGGACGTGATCTCCGCCGACGAAGCAGTGGGTCAGGTGCTTGAGTGCGGAGGAAGCGAAGGATTCCGTTTTGAGCAGTTTCTGGTAGAGCAGCGGCACGCCGATGATCATATGCAATTGATCCTTGCGTATCCATTTGACCACCTGACCGGCGTCAAACTTCATCATCAGATCGGCGCAGGCACCCCAGTAGAGCGGCGCGTGAACGCCCATGCCCAATCCGAATCCGTGGAAGGTGGGCAGAACGGCAAGCATGGCTTTTCCGCCCAGATCCTCACGGACGATGCCGTCCTCGCCGAGCACCTTCTCCGCCAGCCGGTTGATGGACCGGTCAGACAGCGCGATCACTTTCGGAACGCCGGTGGTCCCGCCGGAATAAAGGTAGACGGAATCCGACTCTTCATCGTGACTGCCGCAGGTGTCCGCTTCCGGGCAGGAACGGAATCTGTCCAGCAGACGCAGATGCAGCCCATCCGGGATCCGCGGATAGCGGGTCCAGAACAGGTGCCGCTTCAGCGGTGAGACGTCGTACATCGGATTGGCAAAATGGAAGCATTCGTCCGCTCCTTCGAACAGGTCCCGGTTGTCTCCGTAGGCGGTCGCCAAAAGAAGCGCGTGGCGGCTTCCCCGTTCGCGCATCCGTTCCAGGATCTGCTCCATCGGCATCAGCGGATGGACGATGTTCTGCACCGCGCCGACCGCGTTCAAGGCATAGAAGAAGACGATGTTGGCGGGAATGTTCGGCAGCGCGGCGGTCACCACGTCGCCCGGGCCGATGCCCGACTCCCGCAGATAGGTAACGGCTTTGCGCACCAGCGACAGGAACGTCCGGTAGGAATAGGACTTGTTCCCGAACCGCAAAGCGGTGTCCGGCCGGTCTTCGTAGCGCTGGATGCTTTCAAATAAGGTCATAGTCAAAACCTCAAAAAAGATAGGATGTTCAGAGAGCCAGGTGGAACCCGCAGACGGCCAGGACGATGCCGATGAGCAGCGGGATGAGGACCTGATGCAGCAGATAGATCCACAGACTGTTCCGCCCGACGAACGTCAAAAAGTTGTCGCGGTAGACGGACGGCTTGCGGTAGACCGGCTGCCGGTCCTTGAAGAGCAGTTTGCCCAAAAAGACCCCGATGAAGATCTGCCCCGCGTGCAGCGGGAAGGCGAAGCAGTCGGAACCGATCTCGATCAGTCCGACGAAGGCCTTTCCGAACAGTTCCGGGAAGGGCCCGGACGCGTAGGAAACGAATGGGCTTCCGTGGACGCGTAAGACGATGCCCAGCCCCGTCAGCAGAACGCCGATGCACAGGTAGACCCATTTGCAGGAGGTTATTTTTTCCAAGATCCCGATCAGGATCAACGCCGTTGCGATGCAGTGAAGCACGCCGAACACGATCGTGATGTCCCGTTCGCCGGTCACCTTTCCGATGACGAACGTGCCCAGCGTCAGGACCATCGCGGCCGCGAGCAGCTTCAGCCCGCGTTTGAGATTGCTGCGTGAAAAGCTGCAGCAGACGCCCGTCAGCCCCAGAAAGACGAACAGGATGACGTACCGCACGCCGATCCGGACCCCCCAGGTCCAGTAGTCCTTGGCCAGGTCGACCAGTTTGCCGGTGAACCCCTCCGATGCAGGGAAATCCCGGAACGCCATGGGAAGCAGCCCCCACAGCGCGAAGGCCGTGTGGTCCAGGATCATCAGCAGGACGGCAACGCCGCGGAGCGCGTCCAGTTCGGTCACGCGTCCCTTCCGCTTCTCCTTCCGCGCCTCCCGCCGGCTGACGGGCCGGGTCTCTATTTCCTTGTTGTTCCGTTCCTCGTCCATGCGTCCGGGTCCTTTCCGCCGGCTTTCGTTCGTCCGGCCGGGTCTGCTGGATTGTAGCACAAAAAGCGAAGTTTTGTCAAGAAGTCCAAAACGAAGCATTCCGCCCCGCTGAATGAACGGGAAAAGAAAAACCCGAGAAGCCTCGCTTGGGATTTCTCGGGATTTCGGTGGTAACCCGTAGCAGATTCGGACTGCTGTTACCGCCGTGAAAGGGCGGTGTCTTAACCACTTGACCAACG
>JAGACN010000187.1 GCA_017614095.1 Clostridia bacterium
GAGGCCCGCGCGCTCGCGCGCGACCTGGGCGCCGCCTTCCGCAAGGAGATCCCCATGTGGCAACTGTATATCCTGTCGTCGGACGAGGGGTTCGAATCCGCGTTCGGCCGGAAAGCGGACAAGGTGCGCAAACTCTACAACGGCATGATCCCCTGCCGGTTCTACCAGTTTTTCAAAAACCGCGACCGGAACCCGGGCTGACAGCGGTTTTTGGCACAACCCGATCCCGTCTGCCACCCTATTTTGGCAATTGTTTTGGCACTTTAACAATTCGAGTGCTAAACGTTAACAATTTTACAGATATTCTGACTTTATTTGTTCATATTTTATCTCTATACTAATGGTGGAAAAAGAAAAGGGACGCCCCGTTCCTCAAACGGGGCATCTCCCGATACAAAAAGCAACGAGGAGGAATACTCATGAAACTGAAACCACTGGCTGACCGCGTCGTCATCAAGATGCTCGAAGCGGAAGAAACCACCAAAGGCGGCATCATCCTGACCGGCGCCGCGAAGGAAAAACCCCAGGTCGCACTCGTCGTCGAAGTCGGACCCGGCGGAAACGTGGACGGCAAAGACATCGTGATGCACGTCAAAAAAGGCGACAAGGTCATCTGCAGCAAATATTCCGGCACGGAGATCAAGCTGGACGGCGAGGAATACACCGTCGTCCGTCAGAGCGATATCCTGGCCATCGTCGAAGAATAAGGGAGGGAACACATCATGGCAAAAGAGATCAAAACCGGAAACGACGCGCGCGAAGCCCTGCTGCGCGGCGTCGATAAACTGGCGGATACCGTCAAGATCACGCTCGGACCGAAAGGCAGAAACGTCGTACTGGAAAAGAAATACGGCTCTCCGCTGATCACGAACGACGGCGTCACCATCGCGAAGGAGATCGAACTGGACGATCCGTTCGAGAACATGGGCGCGTCCCTCGTGCGCGAAGTCGCGAGCAAGACGAACGACGCGGCCGGCGACGGCACCACGACGGCGACGCTGCTCGCGCAGGCGTTCATCCGCGAAGGCATGAAGAACGTCGCGGCCGGCGCGAATCCGATGGTCATCAAGAAGGGCATCGCGAAAGCGGTCGACGAAGCCGTGAAGGCGCTTGCCGGATTCTCCAAACCCGTGAACGGGTCCGCGGACATCGCCCGCGTCGGCACCGTCTCCTCCGGCGACGAAACGGTCGGCAAACTGATCGCGGACGCGATGAAGAAAGTCACCGCGGACGGCGTCATCACCGTCGAGGAATCCAAGACGGCCGAGACCTACTGCGAAGTCGTGGAAGGCATGCAGTTCGATCGCGGCTACATCACTCCCTACATGGCGACCGATATGGACAAGATGGAAGCGGTCATCGACGACGCGCTGATCCTCATCACCGACAAGAAGGTAAGCAATATCCAGGAACTGCTCCCGCTGCTGGAGCAGGTCGTCCAGGCCGGACGCAAACTGGTCATCATCGCGGAGGACGTCGAGGGCGAAGCCCTGTCCACGCTGATCGTCAACAAACTCCGCGGCACCTTCACCTGCGTCGCGGTCAAGGCGCCGGGCTTCGGCGACCGCCGCAAGGAAATGCTGCAGGATATTGC
Organism: Clostridia bacterium; assembly: GCA_017614095.1. The sequence goes on from JAGACN010000187.1 coordinate 1,595, forward strand.
CATTTTGACGGGCGGCCAGGTCATCTCCTCCGAACTCGGTTTCGAACTGAAGGAAGCGACCATGGATCTGCTGGGCAACGCCAGACAGGTCAAGATCACGAAGGAAAACACCATCATCGTCGGCGGCGCAGGCGATCAGGAAGCCATCCAGGCGCGCATCGCGCAGATCAAGTCCGCCATCGAAGTGACCACTTCCGATTTCGATAAGGAAAAACTGCAGGAACGTCTGGCGAAACTGTCCGGCGGCGTCGCGGTCATCAAGGTCGGCGCGGCCACCGAAACGGAAATGAAGGAAAAGAAACTCCGCATCGAAGACGCGCTGAACGCCACCCGTGCGGCGGTCGAGGAAGGCATCGTGGCCGGCGGCGGAACCGTTCTGGTCGACATCATTCCCGCCGTCAAGGCGCTGGAAGAGAAGACGAGCGGCGACGAGAAGACGGGCGTCCGCATCGTGGTCCGCGCGCTGGAGGAACCGGTCCGGCAGATCGCCGAAAACGCCGGGTTCGAAGGCAGCGTCATCGTGGACGGCGTGAAGAGCCGCAAGCCGGGTCTCGGATTCGACGCGTACGAAGAGAAGTACGTGGACATGATCAAGGCCGGCATCGTGGATCCGACCAAGGTCACCCGCTGCGCTTTGCAGAACGCGGCTTCCGTCGCTTCCATGGTCCTGACGACCGAATCGCTGGTCGCGGAAAAGAAAGACCCCGCTGCCGAAGCGGCTGCCAACGCGGCCATGAACGCCCAGGGCATGGGCGGCGGCATGTATTGATCCATCCAACCCAAGAATAGAGAGAGGCACCCTTCGCGGGGTGCCTTTCTTCTTGAAAAAGATGAATTCTTGGGGTATAATGGGTCGGCAGAAACCGATCGCGCTTTAGGGAGGCAACCCATTGAAAAAGACCGTCGCTCTATTTCTCCTGTCTGTACTGATCCTGTCTGCGGCTGCCTGTTCCGGGCAGAACGCGAATCATTCATCGCCGGCTTCCGAAGACCCGGAAGCGGGTATTTCTTCCGTTTCGGAACCGTCCCGGGAAGAAAGCGCACCGCCCGAATGCGAAGCGTCATACTAATCTGCAATAAAACAATTTAAAATCCATTTACGTCCAGTAATAGATTTAACGGTCTTTTTCGACAGCTTGCAAATTGTTTCTGCAAGCCGGTCTATGACTTTGTCCAACGTTGCAAATACTTCATTTCTGAAACC
>JAGACN010000188.1 GCA_017614095.1 Clostridia bacterium
ACGGTACCGATTCGAAACATGGCGGAGCTCCTTTTTCGGGCCGGAATGCCCGGTTTGTTTTCACCGCTATCTTACCACAGGCGGACGGGTAATGCAATGGAAAAGACAAAAAACGGCGGGGGCCGGAGCGCTGTGCGGCCGGGGCCGTTGACGGGTGCGTTGACGGGTGCGTCAACAGGCGCCGAGCATGCAATTTTCAGTTGACAGGAACGGATTTTTCTGCTACAATCGAACAGTAAATATTGGATGATCCTATAGGATCATTTTTCAATCGATTGGAGTCGACTTATGAGAGATCAAAAAGCGTATCTGGGCGGACTGCTGTCCGGCTTTCTGGCGGACAGGGGGATCGAACTGTCCGCGGCCGAAGCGGCAAATCTGTTCGAGAAGCCCGCGGACGCAAAGATGGGCGATCTGGCCCTGCCCTGCTTCCGGCTGGCCAAAAGCTTCCGGATGCCGCCGCCGGCCATCGCGTCGGAACTCGCCGAACGGTTTCAGGGCGCGGAAGGCGTGGAAAAAGCGGAAGCCGTCAACGGCTATCTGAATTTCTTCTTCGACAGCGCCAGCTGCATAGGCGTCGTGAAGCATATCCTTGCGGACGCGTCGTTCGGTTCGTCCGACGAAGGAAACGGCAGAGTCATCTGCCTGGACTTTTCCTCTCCGAACATCGCGAAGCGGTTCCATCTAGGTCATCTGGGGACCACGGTCATCGGGAATTCGCTGCGGAACATCTTCCGGTTCATGGGCTACCGGACGGTCGCCATCAACTATCTCGGCGACTGGGGGACGCAGTTCGGAAAACTGATCTACGCCTATCTCAACTGGTCGTCCAGAGAGCGCGTGGAAGCGGAAGGCATCCACGAGCTCGAACGGCTGTACGTGAAATTCTGCAGCGACGCGGAGCAGGATCCGGAACTGAACCAGAAGGCGCGGGACGCCTTCCACCGCCTGGAGATGCGCGACCCGGACTATCTGGAGATCTGGAGCTACTTCAAGGAGATCTCCTTACGGGAGTATCAGAAGACCTACGCCCTTCTGGGCATCGACTTCGATTCCTACAACGGCGAGTCCTTCTATTCGGACAAAATGCCCGCGGTCGTGGAGGAAATGCGGGAGAAAAATCTTCTTGAACTGGACAACGGCGCTTCGGTCGTCCGGCTGGACGAGGAGAACATGCCCCCCTGCCTGATCCTGAAAAGCGACGGATCCACGCTGTATCCGACGCGGGATATTGCCGCCGCCCTGTGGAGAAAACAGGAATACGGGTTCGACAAATGCCTTTACGTCACCAGCGCCGGCCAGAGTCTGCACTTCGCGCAATGGTTCCGCGTCCTGGAGAAAATGGGCTACGGATGGGCGAAAGACGGACTCGTGCACGTTCCGTACGGCACGATGAGCGTCAACGGCGAGAAACTCGCTTCCCGTACCGGGAACGTGGTCCTGCTGGAGGACCTGCTCGCCGAGGCCATCCGCAAATGCGAAGAGGTCATCGACCAGAAGCACGCGGATCTGAAAGACCGCCACGACGTGGCGGAAGCCGTCGGCGTCGGCGCCGTCGTCTTCAACGCGCTGGCCAACAGCCGCATCAAGGACAGCGATTTCAACTGGGAAGAGGCGCTGAGTTTCGAAGGCAATTCCGGGCCGTACGTGCAGTATACCTACGCGCGGACGTCCAGCGTGCTGCGCAAGTCCGGGGAAGAAGTCCCGATGGACGAGACCTATCAGCCGATCGCCGAGGAAACGACGCTTGTCAACCGGCTCTCGGAATTCCCGTCCGTCGTCCGCCGGGCGATGAACGAGTACGAGCCGAGCCTCATTTCGCGCTACCTGCTGTCGGTCTGCGCGCTGTACAACCAGTTTTACCACGACTGCCGCATCCTGAACGCGGAAGAAAACGCCCGGGGATTCCGGCTGTGCCTGTCCGCCGCCGCGCGGACGGTCATCGGCAACGGGCTGGACCTGCTGGGCATCCGCAGGACCGAAGAGATCTGAGATTTAATTGGCAAAGGAGATAAAGACATGTCCGGACATTCCAAATGGAAGAACATCATGCATAAGAAGGAAAAGACCGACGCGGCACGCGCGAAAGTCTTTACCAAGGTCGGGAAGGAGATCGCGATGGCGGTCCGCGACGGCGGGCCGGACCCGGTCGCCAACGGCAAGCTGCGCGATCTGATCACCAAGGCAAAAAGCCTGAACGTCCCGAACGACAACATCAAGCGGATCATCGAAAAGGCATCCGATTCCGGCGCGGCATCGTACGAGATCGTGACCTACGAAGGCTACGGCGTGGGCGGCGTTGCCGTCATCGTGGAAACGGCGACGGACAACCGCAACCGGACGGCTCCGATGGTGCGTCACGCGTTTTCCAAATACGGCGGATCCCTGGGGACCACCGGATGCGTATCGTTCCTGTTCCAGGACAAAGGCGTCATCGTCATCGACAACGAGGACGGCGACATCGAAGAGGACGTCCTGATGGACGAGGCGCTGGAGGCCGGCGCGGGCGATTTTTCCGCGGAGGACGGCATTTTCGAGATCTACACGGATCCCGCGGATTTCGCGGCCGTGTGCGACGCGCTCGCGGAAAAAGGATACAAATTCGTTTCCGCGGACCTGGCCAAGGTGCCGGTGACCTACGTAGAGCTCACCGATCCGGAACAGCAGGAGCAGATGCAGAAGATGCTGGACCTGCTGGAAGAAGACGACGACGTGCAGAACGTCTGGCACAACTGGGACGACTGACGATGTCCGATCTGGAACGGATCCGGGCGGATCTGCGGCTTTCGGACAAGCGGATTCGGCATACCGACGGCGTCGTCCGGATGGCTCTGACGCTTGCGCGCCGGCATTATCCGCTGCTTCCGGAAACGGACGTCGAGCTCGCCGCGCTGATGCACGACTTCACCAAGGAATATACCCTGGAGCAGCAACTGGACATCTGCTTGCGGTACGGGATACCCGTGACGGACGAGGACCGGGAAAAGCCCAAACTGCTGCACGCGCGGACGGCGGCGGCGCTGGCGGAGCACCGGTACGGCCTTTCGGCCGGCATCTGCTCGGCCATCCGCTGGCATACGACCGGCCGGCCGGCGATGACGCCGCTGGAGGCGCTCATCTATTTCGCGGACTACATCGAGGAGAACAGGGTCTACCCCTCCTGCGTCCGTCTGCGGGAGTATTACGAAAAACAGCTCCGGAAGCGGGAGCCGGACAAGGCGCTGCTGTACGGACTCGCAAAATCCTTCGACGTGACGCTGGAGGATTTGATCGAACACAAGGAAATCATAGACGCGGCGACCGTGGAAGCGCGGAATTACTATCGCCGGCTGATCATAAAGGAGAAAACGGATGACGGATCATCAGGAACAGATTGAACTGGCCGAAAAGCTTTCCCGCATCGCGGCGGAAGCGCTGGAAGACAAGAAAGGCATCGACGTGCGGCGCATTCCCGTCGCCGAGCAGACTTCGCTGGCGGACTACTTCGTCCTTGCGACGGGCAGTTCCAACACTCACGTGCACGCGTTGGCGGATCACGTGGAATTCAAGATCAAGGAAGAACTCGGACTGGCTCCGAATCACGTGGAGGGGTACCGGAACAATATCTGGGAGCTGATGGACTACGGCTCGGTCGTCATCCACATCTTCACGTCGGAGGGCCGCGATTACTACAATCTGGAGCGGCTCTGGCAGGCCGACTGATCC
>JAGACN010000189.1 GCA_017614095.1 Clostridia bacterium
ATCCGCAATCGGATGCCGAAGAGCCGTCATATGATTCGGAGGATGAGAACTCCGAAACCACAGAATCGGAAGACAGTAAGTCCGACGACGGACCGTCCGATACGGAACCGTCCATCGGGGAGGAATCCAAATCGGAAGCATCCAAACCGGAGGATCCCAAAACGGACGAGCCCAAGGACGACGACATCGACGCGGACATTATCCTGAGATCCGCCGAGACGCCTTTCGATATCAACGACGCGACCGCATTGGCCTATACCTCCTCCGGAACCTCCTTCCGGACCAAGGACCGCATCCAGATCATGGAGGCTTCGTTCTTTCTAGAGCAGTACGACCTGCACGCGAATGAACACACAAACAACGGCAAGGTCCCGTATTTCCCCAACGGCGTTCTGCTGCTGGTGGATCCGGACCACAACATCCTGGAAGCACGCATCGCCGCAGGCGCGCTCTTCGAACGCGGCAAAGACGGCAAATGGAAAACGGAAGGCCTGTCCTGGACGAACGCCATCGACGCAGGCAGCGGAGGCGGTCTGTTCAAAGGCATCCGCGAGGAAGTGCCGAAGGTGCTGAAAGACGGCGGCTATCTGCTGTTCTGCGGGAACATCGGGGACCAGGTCTGCCGCATCAGCCTCATCCGCTCCCTGCTCGTGTCCGGCTACCAGTCCGGCGCGATCAGCCCGGATTCCATCGACGTGCCCGCGTCCGTCCGCACCATCGCGTGGACGGAAGGCGGAAGCAAGGATCCGGACGGACCCAAACAGCAGACGTCCGGCAGCAGCACGCTGTCCGCGCAAGACGTCAAGGCCGGACTCCCGGTCTATACCGGCACCCTTTCCGGCGAAGTGAAACCGGCTTCTCCCGCCGTGTTCGACGGGGCCTGGTACCGCAAAGCGGTCTCTTCCAAGAGCAGCTGGATCGGCATCGAGGCGACCGTCACGCTGCCGACCTTCACCATCCGGCGGTACGAGGGCAGCTACGACGCGACGCTGGACGCGGATCCGAACGCGAAGAATCTGGACAACCCTTCCGTCTATCTGGGCGGGAAGTGCACCTATGAGAGCGACATCGGCCTGTCTTTGTCCAGAGCGCTGGTCAAGACGGCCACCGGAACGGCCGTCAGCACCGGAAACGTCTGCTTCCGTCCGTTCTGGCGGTACATCACGAACGAAGAACAGGACGCGGGCGGATACGACAAGCACGGCGGGGAATACGCCGTGACGGCCAACGGAAGCAACTGCATCGGAAACTACCATTATAAATATACCGAATACTATTACCTCCCGGGCGACACGCTCCGGCTGATGGTCTTCAGCCCGGAAGAGAACAAGCTCCAGTTCGCCATCCAGGTCATCTCCGTCTCCACCTTGCCCTCCTCGGTCGCGCTGCGCGAGCGGAACGGCTGGAAGCAGCCGGCGGATTTCCTGAGCCCGGTCTTCCGTTCCAAAGGATACGGCACCGGCGCGAAGACCGAATACAAGCGCGTCTGCGCCATCGATCAGAGCGGAAACGAAGGCAAGAAGGCCATTGCGACCGAAACGGAAAGCAAGGGCGTCGTCTGGAGAGAAGTCTATCTCTACCGCAACGTGGACGGGAAGACGGTTCGCGTACCGATGACGGAAAACCTCTTCGGAGCCCGGAACGCGCCGGACGACGCGCACGTTTCCTTCTATGCCGGAGACGCCGATCCCGCCAAGGGCGGAGAGACGGTGGACCTGCATCCGGGATACAAAAACTGAACAGACGAAACAAGACAAAAAAGGCCGCACCGTTTCGCGCGATGCGGTCTTGTATTATCCCTTTTTCAGAGTCCCAGCGCTTTGATCAGCGCCCCTTTCGGCTGGTATCCCATCGCGGATCCGGCCTGTTTTCCGTCTTTGAACAGGAGAATGGTCGGGATCGCGGAGATGCGGAACTGGCCTGACAGCAGCGGCTGCTCGTCCACGTTGACTTTCCCGACTTTCCATTCCGGATGTTCGGCGGCAATTTCCGCGAGGACGGGCGCCATCATGCGGCAGGGACCGCACCATTCCGCCCAGAAATCCACGATGACGGGCTTGTCGGATTCCAGTACTTCGGACTGGAAGTTGGCTTGCGTGATGGTATATTCGTTCATCTTTTTGTTTCCTCCGTTTCGGTTCTTACTTTTCTTTGTAATAGAGCATGCAGTGGCAGTAGCCTTCGAAATCCGGGTCGGCGATCTGCTCCCGAAATTCCTTGCACATGCATTTGGTGTCGTCCGTCCGTTCGGTACGGCAGGGACAGTAGCCGCCTTTGGCTTCCAGGCCCTTTTTGACGGCGGTGACGACGTCGATGTTGTCATTCAGTCGGATCTTCATGGGCGTTCTCCTTTCACGCTTCGGGTGGTCTTGGTCTTATCTTCTCCGCCGGATGCGCGTCAGTGCCTTCCCGGCGATCAGGAGGGCCAGCAGCCCGCCGCAGAAAGCGACGAAGGCGTTTCCGATCCGCGCATACAGCGTTTTTGTCAGATTGGTCGAAACGGTTCCGTAGAGGACCGTCTCCGTTTTGGCTTCCGTCTGCTCCAGGACGGTGCCTTTCGCGTCGATGAACGCGGAAATGCCGGTGTTCGCCGCGCGCAGGACGCATTTCCCGGTCTCGACCGCGCGTACCCGCGCGAAGCGCAGAGACTGGTTCAGCATCGGACCGGACTTGTCGAACCAGCTGTCGTTCGTCGCGACGACGGCGATCTGGGCCTGTCCGCACGCGGAACACGGGAATGCGGCGTCGTAGCACAGGTAGCAGCCGACGTCCGTGCCGCCCGCGTGGATGACCGGTTCCGTTTCGTTTGCCACCAGCGCCGTTCCGCCCAGCCCGAGGTTGCCGAGGGACGGGAAGAGCTTGTTCAGCAGCCCGCCGAAGGGGAGGTGCTCCCCGAACGGGACCAGATGCTGCTTCTCATAGACTTCGGACGCCCTGCCGTCCGGCAGGACGGCGACGAAGCCGTTGTGGACGCCGTTTTCGTCCGTTTGCAGAATGCCCGCGAACACGGTCGCTCCGTATTTCTTCGCGATCTCCGCGTAGAGTTCGTGCAATTGCCCGCCTTCGGTGAAGTTGGCGGCTACCGCGCTTTCGGGCAGGACGATCCATTCCGCGCCCTGCTCTCCCGCTTCGTTCGCGAGCCGCAGGTAGGTCTCCAGGACGTTGGTCTTCGCTTCCGTGTCCCATTTTTCATCGGTTGCGGCGTTGCCCTGCAGGAGGGCGGCCCTGACCGGCGTTCCTTCTTCCGACGGCGGGACGTTCCAGATGATCAGTCCGGCGATCAGCACGGCGGAAAGAAGCGTTCCGGCGGCGGAGAGGGAAATGATGATCCGTTTCCGCGCCAGCACCTGACCGAGCAGGCAGGAGACGCAGACGACCGCGAAGGTGATGCCCCACGGTCCGAACAGGGAAGCCGTCTGCAAAAGCGGCGTGAAACCGGTCTGGGCCATGGACAGCGCGCTCCACGGGAAGGCCATGTCCGTCAGGGTGCACAGCCATTCGTGCACCACCCACAGGCAGGCGAATCCGGCGGACCGGAACAGGGGCCCGCCGGGCAGCCACCGCCCGAACTGCAGCACCAGCGCGGACAGC
>JAGACN010000190.1 GCA_017614095.1 Clostridia bacterium
GTTCATCGCGGCGGCTTCTCTCGGCATCATGAGCGGATGGGACCATGCGATCGTGAAGGATCTCTTCGCGTTCGATCCGTCGCTCAAACAGGCGTATGTGCCGGACGGCTACACGCTGTATGCGGCCGCGTTCTTCGGCTATCCGGGTCCGACCGTAAAAGACCGCGGGGAGCGAAAGGGGACGGTGGACTATCTGTGAGCGCATCCATGCAGACGGAGCGCCTGATCATCGACGGCCTGCGCGCGGAAGACAAAGAGGACTATTTCACCTGCATTTCGCACGACAAAAAGGTGCTGGAGACGTTTATCTGCCGATACGCCGAATCGCTCGACGAATTCGATTTCTCCGGCTATCCGTCGCGGGAGGATCTGTTCGCCATCCGGCTGAAAGAGACCGGGAAACTGATCGGCATCATCCTGTATTTCGACGAGCGGGACGGGCAATGCGAGATCGGGTACGGGCTCGGATCCGCCTACTGGGGGCACGGATACGCGACGGAAGCGGTCGGACGGTTTCTGAAGTACTGCTTCGAAGACCGCGGGCTGCAGACCGTCTGCGCGTCCTTTTTTACCGGCAACGACGCGTCGCGCAGAGTGATGGAAAAATGCGGGATGACCTACGACCGGATGTCGGAAAAGGAACTGACCTATCTCGGCAGGGAGCGGGACCTGGTCTATTACGCGATCGGCCGCCCGTCCGTACCGTAGGCTGCGTTCCGGGCAGCAAAAAAACGCCGGGCGGTCTGCCCGGCGCGAAATGCAAAATGAGGATCAGATGCGGGAGGACGCCAGCAGGGCGTCCAGTTCACGGAGAAACGCGTGGAATCCGTCCGGAAAGTTTTCGGACCCTTCCGCCCGGATGGAACGGTCCCCGTCGACCGTTGCGCTGAAACGGAACATGATGCCGTCCAGGACGTCTTTCGGGTGCGGCCCGTCAAAGCCGTCCCACGCGGTCAGCCCGCACCGGTTGAACAGCGCGGCGACGTCGGAGGAAGGCATGCGGATCCCGGCCGTGCGGACGCGTTCGTCCGCCCCGTCCCGGTACCGGACGTCGTATTGCGCGAGTTCGGTCTCGCATCCCTCCCGGGTGATCTCGTATTCCGTGCGGAAACGCATTCCGCTTACGCGCAGCAAAGCGCTTTCAACGGTTCTGATCTCGTCCATGACAAAGCCGCCTTTTTCGTTTTTCATGCATCCATTCTACCATAGGGAAAGAGAAAAATCAAGACCCGGACAAGGAGATGTTTCTATGCGCATTCTGGTTCTGAACGGCAGTCCGAAACGGGACAAAAGCGACACGATGCACATGACGGGAGCGTTTCTGGACGGCCTGCGCGAAGCGGGTCCTCAGGAGATCCGCACCCTTCACGTGACCGATTTAAAAATCGGATACTGCACCGGCTGCTTCACCTGCAAGAAGAACGGAGGAACGTGCGTCCTCAAGGACGATATGTCAAACGTCCTGGGAGAGATCTTGCGAAGCGATCTGCTGCTGTTCAGCTTTCCGCTCTACTGCTACGGCATGCCGGCTCCGCTCAAGGCGCTTCTGGACCGGACGATGCCGCTGTCTTCCATGGCGATGACGAAGGCCGGGGACCGCTACGCGCACGTCGGACAGGCGGACTTTTCCCGTCTTCGCTACCTGATGATCTGCGGGTGCGGATTCCCCAACAGCAGGAACAATTTCGAGCCTGCGGTGGCGCAGTTCCGGCTCTGCTTCCCGCACGGAGCCACCGTCCTCACGGTCCCGGAAAGTCCGCTGTTCGGCATTCCGGAGGCGGAGCCGGTGACCCGGCCGCGGCTGGAACGGATCCGGCTGGCCGGAAAGATCTACGGGGAGACCGGGATCCTGCCGGAGGAACTGGTTTCCGAGATCGGCTCTCCGATGATCCCCGAGGAGACGTACGCGGCGATGGCGAACAGTCAGGCCCGGTCATAGACCGGAAAACAACAGAAGAAGGCCTCTTTTGACGGCTGTCAAAAGAGGCCCGCTGTTTTTGTGAGGACGTTTCGTCCGGTTGGAAACCGAAGTGCTCAGTTCACCTTGACGGAGGTGATGTGGGCCTGCGGTCCCTCGTACCAGTACATGAATCCTTCCAGATCGACTTTGTCGCCGACTTTCAGGTTCGTCACGGCTTTGTAGGCGTCCGTGTTTTCATTGCGGAGGTAGTACTCGACCAGGAAGGTGTACTTGGCGCCGTTGTAGGAAATGTCGAAATAGAGGTCCGCATCCTGCTGCTCCGCGCCGGAGTTGTCCCAGTTCTTGAAGTAGGGCAGGCCTTCCTCGCCTTTGGCTTCGATCGTCACGCCTTTGAAAGTGACGAACTGGTTCATGTGTTTCTCGAGTTCGGCGTTGTTGCCGAGCAGGGAGGTCGCGTCGAACACGGGGGCGATGTAGTTGCCGGTTAGGATCTCGACGGTGGCGCCGGCCGCCATCTCGATCTCGCCGGACCAGGACGTCTTGGTGCCTTTCACGCGGATCTTCTGGCCGGGGACGAGTTTGTTGTAGTCTTCTTCGGAAATGGCTGCGTTGTAGAGGAAGTAGGCGCCGTCTTTGTCCTGCGTGTACAGGGTCGCCTGGTTGTTCCACCAGGACTGTTTGTCCTGAACGAAAGTTTCGATGACGACTTCGGTGTTGTCAGCCAGCGCTGCGTATTCCGCATAGGTCGCGACGCCTTCGGACTTGGTGTGGATATCCGCGCCGCAGGAGCCGAGCGCGAGTACGAACACGGCGGCCAGAGCGATACAAAATACTTTTTTCATGGTTTTCTGTCTCCTTTTTCAAAGTTTGGATTCTTTTCTCTTTTTCAAGGCCATTATAGCGCAAAAACGGAAAAAGTCAAGATGTGTTTCGGATTTTCGCCCCGCCCGCGTCACGTCTTGGCCGCGGTCTGCTTGCGTTTGTCCGCTTCGCGTTTCCGCCTGATGAGCCAGTAGATGAGGATCAGCACCCACGCGACGCCGAGCGCGATCAGCAGAACGGCGGCCGTCGCGGGCAGCGCTCCGAAGTCCTGCTTTTCGGTGCCGGATACCTGGATCTGATCCAGGTGGTGGAGCTTCCGCATATTGACGAAAAAGCGGTCGATATCTTCCTCGCCGACCGGCTTCCCGCGCTGTTCCATGTCCACAACGCTTTCGATCAGGTCGCCGGCCGCGTTGCGGAGAGAGGCGGATCCGTTGAAAACGGGGGTGATGAAGGTCTGGTTCAGATGGGCCAGCAGGAGCTGCGCGGCCTGGATCTTGACATCGTAATGAAGGTCGTTGTCGGTGCCGGCGAGCGACAGGTATTCCTGATAGGCGTCCGAATACTGGGCTTTGGAAGTGACCGGAATGTATCCCTCGGTCTCGGAATAGGCGACCTGGACGTCGTTGGTCAGCAGGAACTGAAGGAAGAGCCAGGAAGCGAGCACCTCCTGCGGATCCTCCTTGTTCAGCAGGCAGACGGACGGGCCCTGTGAGATCATTTTCAGATCGGATTCTGAGAAGCAGGGGACGGGACGGACGACCGTCTCGAATTCGACGCGCTCCTCGTCCGCGATGTGCATGAGCGGCGCGTCGGAGCCCATCCAGGTCGCGCCGGCCGTGGAGTCCACCGAGATGATGCACTCGCCGCGGTTCATCGAGTTGGCCGGATAGCCGGATTTCTTGAACGTGGAGAACGCGCCGGTCCGCGTGTGCTCGGAGATGGTGCGGAGCACGTCCTTCGTCTGCTCGTTGAAGAGGAGGACGCTGCCGTCCGCTTCCGAGAACGGGGCGTCCAGCTGCTTCAGCATCTGGATCATCATATTGTCCGTGGATTTGTAGATGAAGGGGATGATGGCCGTTTTGCCGTTGACCGCGTACGTGCCGTCCTCGTTCTTTTTCATGGCGGCTTCGGAAACTTCCCAGATGAAGTCCCACGTCACCACGTCCGGCACTTCGTAGCCCAGCTTCTCGACGTAGGTCTTGTTGATGTAGCAGGCTTCCGTCGACCGCATGAAGGGCAGCGCGTAGTAGTTCCCATCCGGGAAGAGGCATTCGCCGAGGAACTGCGGGAAGATCTCGTCTTTGGCCGGTCCGTCGTAATGCAGCTCGGAACCGTGCAGCCCGTACCGCTCGTCGTCCATCAGCGTGTTCAGCGGGACCACGACGTTGTTTCCGGTCATGTAGGTCGCGATGTGGTCCGGATAGGTGATGCAGACGTTCGGCGTCGTTTTGGTGGGGATGTTCGTGATGACGTCGTTGTAGATCTTTCCGTAATCCGTATACAGGCGCAGGGTGACGCGGATGTTCGGATAAAGCTCCATGAAGTCCGCGATGGCTTTCCGGTAGATGTCCGTCTGGGTCTTGTTCGTGTCGTTCTTGGCCCAGAAGGTGATCTCGAACGTCCGGTCCGTGTCGAAGGAATCGGGCATCGAGAAGGCCGGCAGGCTCTGCGCGCCGTGACAGGCCGTCAGAAAGGCGCAGCAGGAGGCGAGCAGCAGGACCGCCGCGAGCAGCGCGCAGCGCGTCCGGCGGAAAGGAAACCGTTTCATGCCTTCAGCCCTCCTCTCGAGACACCTTCCATGATCTTGTTCCGGAAGATCAGGAACAGGACGATCAGCGGGACGGAGATGGCGACGACGGCCGCCATCATGGCGGGGACGTTCTCACGTCCGAAACCGTATTCCCGGATCTCCTGGATGCCGTTGGAGACCAGGAAATACGCCTCGTTGTCGGTGATCAGACGCGGCCAGACGTAGGCGTTCCAGCATTCCACGATCTTCAGAATGGCGATGGTGATGATGGTCGGCCGGCTGATCGGGATCATGACGCGCAGCAGGTATTTCCAGTCGGACGTCCCGTCCACGCGCGCCGCGTTGTACAATTCGTCCGGGATCTGCTCGAAGTTTTCCTTCAGCAGATAGATGTAGAAAACGGACGTGACGGACGGCAGGATCAGGCCGAGGAAGGTGTTCCGCAGATCCCAGTTCGTGATGGTCTGGAAGTTCGTGATGATGACCAGTTCGTTCGGGATCATCATGAGGGACAGGAACAGCGTGAAGACCAGATTCTTGCCCTTGAAATCCAGCCGCGCGAACGCGAAGGCGGCCGGGATGATGACCGCCAGCATCAAAGCCGTGGTGGCCATGGTGAAGATGAACGTGTTCAAGAAATACCGGCCGAGCGAGACGGTTGTGAACGCGTCGACGTAGTTCCGGAGAACGGGCTCGGCGGTGAAGAAGCGGGGGACCAGTTCCGCGTTGTAGGCCGCGTACCCCTTGATCGAGGTCAGCAGCATCCAGTAGAAGGGGAACAGGACGATGAGCGCCCAGAACGCCAGCAGCGCGTAGATGACGATGCGGGAAAGGATCTGCCGTCTGCGGGCGGAGCGTTCGATCTTCTGGTAGTCCGGATGGTTGTTCAAATCCGCTCACCCCCTCAGTAATGCACGGTCTTCCTGCTGATGAGCAGGTTGATGCAGGTGATGGTCAGCACGATGGCGAACAGGATCAGAGCCGCGGCGGACGCGTAGGACGGGTAGCCGCCGCTGTTGCCGTAGAGCATATCGTAGACGTAGCCGACGATGGTGTTCATGCCGGCCTCGTTCAGATTCGTCCCGAAGAGCGCGACGGCGTCGCTGTAGGCCTTGAACGCGCCGATGAATCCGGTGATGACCAGATAAA
>JAGACN010000191.1 GCA_017614095.1 Clostridia bacterium
GTCAGAAGAGCGTTTCGGGGAGCCGGAAAAGCGCTTTCGCGTTTTCCTCGGACTGCCGTTCGATCTCCTCGAAGGACGTCCGCCGGATCTCCGCGAGCTTTTCCAGCGTATAGGCCATGCGGCCGCTGTCGTTCCGCCTGCCGCGGAAGGGGACGGGCGTCAGATAGGGGCAATCCGTTTCCGTCAGAAAGCGGTCGGGCGGCACCTTTTCCGCGACCTCGACGGCCTGGCGGGCGTTCTTGAACGTGACCACGCCGGAAAAGGAGATGTACCAGCCTTTCCGCAGCAGCTCCTTGGCCATTTCCCAGCTGCCGGAATAGGAATGGAACACGCCGGTCACGCCCGGGAACTCCTTCAGGATGTTCAGCAGGTCGCCGTGCGCGTCCCGGTCGTGGATGACGACGGGCAGGGAGCAGTCCCGCGCGAACGCCAGCTGTTCCTTCAACGCTTTCTGCTGGACCGAACGGTCCGGGGAGTCGTAGTGGTAGTCCAGTCCGATCTCTCCGATCGCGACCGTTTTCGGGTCCTTCGTCCAGCCGGCAAGCTTTTCGAGATCCGTCTCTTCGGCCATTTCCGGGTGGTAGCCTGCGGCGGCGAAGACGCGGTCGTAGCGCTTCGCCAGGGAGAGGGCGGCGAGGGAGGTCGGCTCGTTGCAGCCGATGGTGACGATCGCTTTCAGACCGCCGCCGTTCAGCAGCCCGTTCAGCAGTTCCTCGCGGTCTTCGTCGTAGGCCGGATCGTCGTAGTGGGCGTGCGTGTCGATCATCGGATCTTGGAACCGGTCGGGATGGCGTCGTCCACGAAGATCACTTTGACTTCGTCCTTGCAGTCGGCGGCCAGTATCATGCCCTGGCTTTCCACGCCGCGGAGCATGGCCGGCTTCAGGTTGTTGACCAGAATCAGCTTCTTTCCGATCAGGTCTTCCGGCTTATACCATTTCGCGATGCCGGATACGATCTGCTTGATCCCGGTCCCGCAGTCGACGGTGAGCTTGTACAGCTTGTCGGACTTCTCGACCTTTTCGCAGGTCTTGATCTGGGCGACGGTCAGCGCGACTTTGGCGAAATCGTCGATGGAGATGAGACCCTGAACGGGTTCGGCCTCCTTCTGCGGACCTGCTTTCTGCGCTTTGCTGCGCTCGGCCAGCCGGTTCGCCACTTCCGCGAGATACTTCTTCTCGTCGATGCGCGAGAAGAGGATCGGGATCTGGCCGTCCGGACAGGATCTTGCGAAATCGAAACCGGTGCAGGGATAGGTGTAGGAGAAGGACACGCAGCCGTTCGTCAGGACCGGCCCGTAGTTCTGACCGTTCTCTTCGATGCCGGACGGGCGGGGGCCCTTGCCGGACAGTTCTGCGCCCGCGCCGATCAGGTTCAGGATGCGTTCGGACGCGTCGGGCATGAACGGAAAGAGCATGACGGCGCACAGCCGGATGCTTTCGATCAGGTTGGACAGGACGTCGTCCAGCTGATCCTGCTTCTCCGGATCCTTGGCCAGCGCCCAGGGCATGGTCTCGTCGATGTATTTGTTGCAGGCGCGCAGCGAACCGAAGACGGAATCGACCGCGTCCGCGACGAAATAGATGTCCATCAGTTTGTAGGCCTTTTCCAGCCCGTCGCAGACGGCGCGCTTGAGGTTGCGCGCGTTCTCGTCGTCCTTTCCGCTGTTGGACGGGATCACGCCGCCGCGGTACTGCTTGATCATCGCGCAGGTGCGGGAGATCAGGTTGCCGAGCGTATTCGCCAGATCCGTGTTCGTGCGCTTCACGACCGCCTCGTAGGTGATGGAGCCGTCGTTGAAATAGCCGACTTCCGCCAGCAGATAGTGACGCGCGGCGTCCAGCCCGATATCCCCGATCAGCTCGTCGCCGTAGATGACGTTGCCTTTGGATTTGGACATCTTGTCCGTGCCGAATAGCAGCCACGGATGGCTGAGCACCTTCTTGGGCAGCGGTTCGCCGAGCGCCATCAGGAAGATGGGCCAGTAGATGGTGTGGAAGCGGCAGATGTCCTTGCCGATGACGTGCAGGTCGGCCGGCCACAGCTTCTTCTACGTCTCGGACGGCACGTCCGGGTCGTAGCCGGCCGCGGTGATGTAGTTGTTCAGCGCGTCCAGCCAGACGTAGACGACGTGCTTTTCGTCGAAGGTGACTGGGATGCCCCAGGAGAAACTGGTCCGGGAGACGCAGAGGTCCTGCAGGCCCGGCTTCAGAAAGTTGTTGATCATCTCGTTGCGGCGGGAGTCCGGCGTGATGAATTCGTCGTGCTCCTGCAGATACGCGAGCAGCCGGTCGGCGTATTTGCTCATCTTGAAGAAGTAGGCTTCCTCCTTCTTGCGGGTGACGGGCGCGCCGCAGGTGGGGCAGCAGCCGTTCACCAGCTGCGAATCCGTCCAGAAGGATTCGCACGGGGTGCAGTAGTGCCCTTCGTAGGAACCCTTGTAGATGTCGCCCTGCTCGTAGAATTTCTTGAAGATCTTCTGGACCACTTTCACGTGCTGTTCGTCCGTCGTGCGGATGAACTGGTCGTAGGAGATCCGGAAGGAATCCCAGATGGCGCGGATGTCGCCGGCGACGCGGTCGACGTACGCCTGGGGCGTGACGCCCGCTTTTTCCGCCTCCGTCTGGATCTTTTCGCCGTGTTCGTCCGTGCCGGTCAGGAAATGCACGTCGTAGCCCTGCATGCGGCGGAAACGCGCGATGGCGTCCGTCAGGATGGCTTCGTAGATGTTGCCCAGATGCGGCTTCTTGGACGTGTAGGCGATGGCTGTGGTGATGTAGAATTTTTCTGCCATGGGTGGCTCCTTTCTTTTCGCCGCCGAATGGGGCGGCGGTGGAGAAAATGATCGTTTCAGTTGTTGCCGCTGCTTTCCGCGGACGGTTTCCTGCAGGTCTTCCGCAGGTCCGCGAAGAAGGAGGAAAGCAGGGAGGCGCATTCCTCCTGCAGCACGCCGCCCTCGACTTCGTAATAGTGGTTGAAGGCGTAGTCGTGCAGATTCAGCCTGCTCCCGTAGACGCCGGCTTTCGGGTCGTAGCAGCCGAAGACCACGCGGGAGATGCGGGCGTTGATGATGGCGCCGGCGCACATCGGACAGGGCTCCATCGTGACGTAGAGGGTGCAGCCCTCCAGCCGCCAGGCGCCCGTTTTCCGGCAGCCTGCGCGGATGGCGACCACTTCCGCGTGCAGCAGCGCGTCCTTTTTCTCCTCGCGCATGTTGCGGCCGCGGGAGAGGACCTTCCCGTCCTTGACCAGGACGGCGCCGATGGGGACCTCGCCGTGCTTCCGGGCTTCTTTCGCTTTCCGGATGGCGAGCTTCATGAAGGTCGCGTCGTTTTCATTCATCCTGCTGGCTCACCTCCGGTAGTAGATGAACAGAAGGGCAATATAGACGGCGATCCACAGATAGAAAAGGGGATTGGAGAAGATCTTCCCGACGTTGCCCGAACCCGCACGGAACGCTTCCGGACGGCCCTCCTTGAGGGCTCTCCGTCTGGAGAACATGCGAAGGAGGGAATAGACGAACACGCCGGCCAGGAACGCATGGACCAGCAGGAAGACCATGACGCCGTATAGGTTGTCGGTCAGCCACTCCTGCGGCCAGACGAAGCCCCAGTAGCCGATCGCGAAGCTGATCAGGTTGGTCAGCGCGTGGATGATCACGCCGAACCAGATGGAACCGGTCTCGGCGAAGGCGATCCCGAGCGGGATGCCGACAGCGAACGCGAACGCGGACTGCGAGAGGGAGGGGTGCGAGAGCGCGAAGATGCCGGCGGACAGGATCACGGCGGCCGTTTTCCCGATGGGCAGCAGGTTCTTCAATAACAGCCCGCGGTAGAGGTATTCCTCCAGGAAGGCCGGCAGGACGACGATGGAAATGAAATAGAGCAGCACCGGGACCGGCTCGGTGTAGAACGTCTCGACGGACGTCTGCTGCGAGAACTTCTCGAAAAAGCTTCCGAACCAGGAGTCAGTCAGGATGGAGGTGAGATAGCCGGCGCCGATGGCCATCGGAATGAACAAGAAGGGCAGCCGCGGGACCAGCGGAAGTCCTGTCATCTTCGTTTTCCGTTCCTTCCGGAAGAAAAGCAGCAGGAACAGGATGCCCGGGAACAGGAGCACCAGGTAGACGAGGATGTCGAACAGCGCCTGCACGGTCTCGGAGGTGTCCAGCAGGTACCGGTTGTAAAGCAAGCCGTAGCCGTAGGAAACGGCCAGATTGGTCAGCAGGATGATCAGTCCGCAGCCGAGCGCGCCGGAGATGGCCTTGACGGCGGTTTTCCGGTTCCCGTCCGGTGAGGGGGATGGTGCATAGGTCATAAAGTCCGTCCTGAAAAGTTCTTTTCAAACAAGAAGATTACCATACAGATGGAAAAAAGTCAATGGAATTTCCGCCGAAATGACTTGCAAATCCCGCTCCGTTGTGATACATATAGAACGATTAAGGCGTCAAAAGGGTGTCTGTGAAGAGCCATTACATCGAATCATTCGTTTTTTGCGGGTTTTGGCGTGTTAGAAACGATGATTCTCTCGTAA
>JAGACN010000026.1 GCA_017614095.1 Clostridia bacterium
CAGCTTCCGCGGGCGGAACTGCGCGTCCGTCAGATCGAATACCGTACCGTTCACCCGGTTGTAGCAATGAAAATGCCCGTCCCCGAGCGGGACACCGAAGACTTCGCCGCCGAAGATGTCCTGCGCCAGGAACGCCGTGACGGAGCATTGTCCGACCGTCGGGTCGTTTTCCGTCCATCCGCTCCGCAGACGCGGCGCGCAGGTGTCCGCGCACCAGGCTTTCCGCAGCGCTTCGTACAGCGAAGATACCGTCCAGTCCGCCGGCCAGCCGGGTGCGGCCGGATGTACGTTTTCATCCCCCATCAGGACGAACGGAAACTCATTTCCGCGATCCGTTTCCGGGATGAGCTTGTTTTCCTTTTTCACGGTTTCATACCCGCTTCCTGCGTGATCGAAGCCGCGCTGCCGTCGGTCGTGAAGACGATCCGCCCCTTGCGCGTCAAAAAGACTTCGATGCCCATACCGGATAGGTCCTGGACGACGGCGTTGTCTTCCGGATCCTTGTCGCTGCTCGTGATGACGGCGTACTGCGGATGGACCCGGTCGCAGAACTGGCGGAGATACTTCTCGGCCATGCCGTGATGCGGGACCTTCAGCAGCGTGCAGGGCTGGAACCCCTCGTACAGCATCTCGTACAGCCGGTCCTTCTCGGCGTCGCCCGTAAAGAGGACGGAGACGCTGCCGCAGAAGGCGTGCACGACGAGCGACATGTTGTTGTCCACGTTGTCCTGGTTCTCCCCGTCCACGAACGTCCCGTTCGCGACGTCGACCGCGTATTTGATGCCGTCGAACGTGAAGGTGAGATTCTCCGACAGCTTCACGATCTCGGTGTCCGGCCCGACGGCCGCGCGGTACTGGGCCGTCTGCTTGGAGTCCGATTCGTAATCCGGCTCGTAGATGGTCCCGACCGGGATCGCGTGCAGAATGCGGTCGGCGCCGCCCACGTGGTCCTTGTCGAAATGCGTGATGAACAGATAGTCGATCTTTTCGATCCCCTTCGCGTTCAGCAATGCGACGATGTCGTTGCCGTCCTTGTTGGTCCCGGTGTCGATGAGCACGCACCCGGACGGCGACTCGATCAGGAAGCAGTCCGCTTTCCCGATATTCAAAAACGTGACCGTCATCGGATAGGATGCGCCGGGATCGACCGACAGTTCGGGCGTATCCGGCGGCGGAGGCGTGCAGGAGGCAAGCAGGACAAAGCAGAGTGCCAGAAGACAGCAGACGGTCCTGCGTGCGGAAAACAGTCGTTTGAAATCCATAGAACAACCCTTTCGAGAAATGAAGACCGGCCGGTCAGACGGACGGAGAGAGCAGCTTCGCAACCCGTCCGTGCACGATCCGGAACAGCAGTCCGATCAGCGCGCCCGCGAGGGCGCCGGAAAACAGCAGGACGGGATAATACCACCAGACGGCGGCCGTCCCCGTCAAAAACCAGGCCATCAGCAGCTGTCCGGTGTTGTGGACCACCGCGCCGGAGACGCTGACGCCGACTTCGTCGAACAGACGGATCTTCCTGAAGATCGCCATGACGGCAAGGCTCAGGATGCCGCCGCACAGACTGTACAGAAAGGCCGTGAAATTGCCGAACACGAACCAGAAGAGCAATATCCGGACCAGACTGACCAGCGCGGCCTGCGGCCAGCCCAGCAGATAGAGGGCCGCAAGGACGGCGAGGTTGGCCAGTCCCAGCTTGATGCCGGGAATGCCCAGTCCGTCCAGCGGGATGAGCACGTCCAGATAGCCAAGTCCGAACGCGAGCGCCAGCAGACTGGCAAGCAGGGCGAGTTTCCGGACGGAAAACGTCCGCTTATTCTGCTGTTCCATGCGCTCACCGCCGTTCGTTGTCAAAGAATGAGATCAGAGAAGGAAATCCGTATCCGCGTCTTTTCCGCCTAAGATCCGGATGACCAGATGGTTCGGGAGACAGACGATGGTCTCGCCGTTTCTGGAGACCGGACGGTGATGCACGCAGACCTGCCGCGGGCAGTACGACGACTGCACGGAGACGGCTCCGCCGCGTACGGACAGGACGCACAGATCGAGGATCTCGATGTCCCGGTCCTCGTCCAGGTCGTACAGCCCGATCCGCTCTCCCTGCCGCAAGACTTCCACTTGCGCGCCGGGCTCCTTCGTCCGGAGCAGTTGAAAGAGTCCGAACAGGACGCCCGCCAGTACCAGGACGCAGATCAGCAAGATCCAGCTGCGCTTACGCTCATTTTTCATAAGACGCAAACCCCTCCGTCCGTTTGGACGTGCCGTCCGGATAGATCCATAAGACCTCCGCGCCGAACGACTCCGCCAACGCTTCCCCGCTTTCTTCCGGCATGCAGAAGAGCGCTGTGGACAGCATGTCCGCGTTCAGCGAATCCGGACAGACGACCGTCACAGAATCGTACCTTCCGGCCGGCATGAACGTCTCCGGGTCGATGATATGATGGTACCGGACGCCGTCGATGTCCCGGTAGCGCTGGTAGTTGCCGCTGGTGACGACCGAGCAGTCCGAAACGTACACTTTGGTATACACGCCCCCGTCGGACGGGTCCTGGATGCCGATGACCCAGTCGCCGGCCGGCTTCTTGCCGGACAGCAGCACGTTCCCGCCCAGGTTCAACGCGAAATCCGAACAGCCGCACGCTTTAGCCACGGCCGACGCGGACTCCGCCGCGTATCCTTTCGCGGCGGCCCCGAGATCGAATTTGACCTTCTCGTCCGACAGGACCAGTTTCCCGTCTTCGATCGACACGGACCCGAATCCGATGTGCTCGGCGGCAGACGATAACGCTTCTGCCGACGGGACTCCGGTCTTCCCTTCCATGCAGTCGTGCCAGAGGGTCAGCAGGCTGCCCATCGCGCAGTTCAGCTGTCCGCCGGAAGCGGTCCAGAAGG
>JAGACN010000192.1 GCA_017614095.1 Clostridia bacterium
ATCCGGGCCGCGGCCAGGGCCGCCTCGATGCCCGCGTGACCGGCGCCGACGACGGCGACATCCAGTTGTTCCGCTTGGTAAAAGACCATGGGTAATAATCCTCGATTCGATAATGTGCGCTTCCGCTTACTTTCCTACGCAGAAGTGGGAAAAGATCTCGTTGACGACCGCTTCGGAGACCGACCGGCCGTCGGCCTCTCCCAGCGCGGCCAGCGCCTGTTCAAGATCCAGTCCGGCCATGTCCTGCGTGAAGCCGTCCAGCGTTTCCAGCGCCCTGGCCAGATGTCCGGACGCGCGTTCCAGTGCGGCATACTGCCGTGCGTTCGTCAGGATCTCGCCGGGGTCTTCCGGCTCGGTCAGCGACAGCCGCGTCCGGACGGCCGCTTCCAGTTTGTCCCGTCCGGTCCCTTTTTCCGCAGACAGGATGACCGCGTCCGGCAGGGGAGGAACGGCGCGGATGCCCAGATCCGCCTTGTTCAGGATGCAGACGGTGACCGATTCCTTGCCTGCTTCACGGATGTGTTTCAAAACGTCTTCGTCCTCGGCTGTCAGTTCTTCCGATCCGTCGAAGACGGCGAAGACCAGTTCGGCGTCGGCCAGCGCGGACAGGCTCTTCCCGATCCCGATCTTTTCCACCTTGTTGTCGCTCTCGCGCAAGCCCGCGGTGTCCGACAGGTTCAATAAGAACCCGTCCAGCAGGATCTGTTCGCTGACGATGTCCCTCGTCGTGCCCGCCTCGTCCGTCACGATGGCGCGCTCTTCGCCGGCCAGCATGTTCAGCAGGGCGCTCTTGCCCGTGTTCGGCTTGCCGACGATGACCGTCCGGATGCCTTCGCTGATGGCTTTTCCGTAGGCCCGGCTGCCGCAGAGGGCGTCCAGTTCGTTCTTGATCCCGGTCAGTTTTTCCTTCATTTCCGGCACGGTGACGTCCGTCATGTCCTCGTCCGGGTAGTCGATATACGCGTAAACGGAAGCGACTAGGAAGGTCAGCCGGTCGAAGACGCTTCGCAGCTTCGCGGAGAGGGAGCCGCGGCACTGCAGGATGGAGACCTGCAGATGGCGGTCGGTCTTCGCGTCGATCAGTCCGCCGATCGCTTCCGCCTGGGAGAGCGTCAGCTTGCCGTTCTGGAAGGCGCGCCGGGTGAATTCGCCCGGACCGGCCGGAGAAGCGCCCGCCGCGAAAACGGCCGTCAGCAAATTCTGCGTGACGAGCGGTCCGCCGTGGCAGCACAGTTCCGCGGTATCTTCGCCGGTAAAGGAGTGCGGCGCGCGGAACAGGACGGTCATGCCGTCGTCAAACGGCCGGCCGTTCCGGCAGAAGAAGGTCCGCACGGATCTGTTCGGTTCCGTTTCCGACAGCGAAACGCCGTTCGGACGGACGGCGACCTTTTCCGCGACGGCGAATGCGTCGTCGCCGGAAATGCGGATCAGGGCCACGCCTCCCTTGCCGCGCGGCGTGGAAACGGCGGCGATGGTTCTCATACTCTTTGTTCCTCCGAAAATGGATCCCGGGACGGTATTGCTTCCTTCACCGCGCGCGTCGCGAAGAAGGACGGGATGTTCAGTTCGTGCAGCCGGCCGTCGCCGTTCGTGTCCTCGTACAGCGCGAGCAGGCGGAAACCGGCTTCCAGCTGGCCGCCGATCTGCTCCTCCAGCGTGTGGGAGAATTCGATCCCGCAGTCGTTTTCCTCCAGTTCCTTTCTCTGGTCCTCGTTCACAAGCGGATCGAAGGGAAATTTGTTGACGATCATGGTCTCGTCGTCATTGACCATGAAGTTGACGCCGTTGTCCAGCCCGGCCAGCAGGGTGCCGCCCGGCTTGAGCACGCGGAAGCATTCCTTCCAGATGGGCTTCACCTCGCGGACGTAGCAGTTGGAGACCGGATGGAAGATCAGATCGAAGCTGCCGTCCGGAAAGGGGAGCGGCTTCGTCATGTCCGCCCGGACGATGCGGATGGCGTATCCTTCGCGTTCGGAGACCGCCTGCTCGCTTTCCAGCTGGCGGACGGAATAGTCCAGCACGGTGACGTCCGCGCCGAGCGCGGCAAAAATCGGCATCTGCTGTCCGCCGCCGCTGGCCAGCCCCAGTACGCTCTTTCCGCGTACGTCGCCGATCCAGTCGTGCGGAACGGCTTTCGTCGGGGTCAGGCCGACGTCCCAGTCGCCGTTTTTCGCCCGCGCGAAGGTCTCGCGGTCGATCGGCTTGCCCCATTCCCAGCCTTCGTCGACCCACCGGTCGATCGTTTCGGCGTTGCGGTCCTGATACTGCATAGGTGTTTCCTCCTTAAGCGTCCGGCAGGCCGAACCTGCCGGCCGGGTTGAGCGACGAGAATCCGCGCTGGCGCAGCACCTCGTAGACGCCGACTGCGACGGAGTTGGACAGGTTCAGACTGCGCAGATCCTCCCACATGGGGATGCGGACGGCGCGGTCGAGATTGGCTTTGATCAGTTCTTCCGGCAGCCCTTTCGTCTCCTTCCCGAACACCAGGAACACCTTTTGCGGATAAATGACCTCGGTATACGGGCGGGGCGCCTTCGTGGAAAAATAGAAGGCGTTCGAAAACGCGTCGGGGTTCTTTGCGTAAAAGTCGTCGAGATCCTCGTAATAATGGACGTCCAGGTAGGGCCAGTAATCCAGTCCGGCCCGCTTCAAGGACTTGTCGTCCACCGAGAAGCCGAGCGGCCTGATCAGGTGCAGGGAGGAATGCGTCGCCGCGCAGGTCCTGGAAATGTTGCCGGTGTTCTGCGGGATCTCCGGCTCGTGAAGAACGATGTTGACGTCGTACATGGCTGTCTCCGGGAATGCGATTCTTTCCGCATTCAGTATACCACGCAAAAACGGAAAACTCAACGGGAAACGGACGAGATTTTCGGGGAAAATCCGCCCCGAAACGGCACTTTCGGGCAAAACGAAACCCATCCGTCGCCGGATGGGCTGTTCGGACCGCTGTCGCCGTCTCATCCGAGCCGGAGAAGCAGGCGTTCGAATACGAGCAGGATGGCAAGGAAGGAGAAGCTGAAAGCCGAATACTCCGCGACGTACCGCAGTCCCTTGCCGGACGCGGGGTCGTGCCGGACGTATTCGCGGTAGGTGATCAGGCTCGCCAAGGAGGCGATCAGCGTGCCGGTCCCGCCGATGTTGACGCCGACCAGCAGCTCCTTCCAGTTTTCCGTGAAGCGGGACAGGAAGATGGCCGAAGGCACGTTGGAGATGAACTGGCAGGACGCCGCGCTCACCAGGAGCGTGTCCTTTTCCAGCAGCGAGGAGATCAGTTCCCGCACGGGCGCCATCCGGGACATGTTGCCCGCGAAGATGAAGAAGAAAACGAAAGTCAGAAGCAGGGACCAGTCGACGTCGCGGAAAGCGGACCGGTCGATGAACAGCAGCGAGACGACCACGACGGCCAGCCCGACGTAGTAGGGGAGGATGCGGAAGACCATCACGATGGAGACCGCGAACAGCACTAAAAGCAGGGCTGTCTTTCCTTTCGGCAGGACGATCTTTTCCTCCGGCACGGTCATCTTCTCCGGTTTGAAGAAGAAAAGGCAGCAGAGACCGAACAGCAGAACGGAAAGCAGGAACGGCGGCGCCATGACGGACAGGAATTCGCCGTCGGCGATGGAATAGAAGCCGTAGAGATAGAGGTTCTGCGGGTTGCCGAACGGCGTGAGCATGCCGCCGAGGTTCGCGGCGATGGTCTGCAGGATGAACAGCTTCGCCGTGTATTTTTCCATCCGTCCGGCCTTGAGGATCATGTAGCCCAGCGGCAGGAAGGTCAGCAGCGCCATGTCGTTCGCGATCAGCATGGAGCCGATGAACGTGACGCAGACGGCGGCCGCGCAGCAGGCCCGGACGGTGCCGAACAGCCGGACGATCTTCAGCGCGAGCGCGTAAAAAAACCGCACGTGCCGGAGCGCGCAGACGACGGCAAGCACCGAGAGCAGGCAGGCGAGCGTTTTGAAGTCGAAGTATTCGATGTATGCGCTGTCCGGCGGGACGATGACTGCCGTGACGGCGGCCGCGCAGAAGGCGATGACGGCGACGGCGTTCTTCTTCAAGAAGTCCGTAAGGGCCCGGGAGAATCCGTGCCGGCCCAGCGCCGGAGCGGGACGGACGATGATGCGGTTCGTAGCGATAGCCTCACTTGTTTTTTCCACCCGGCATTATACGCCCGGGAAAGGCCTGTTGCAATCGGCAAACCGACAGTCTTTTTCCCTTTTTCGGCCGGTTTCTTGGTCGCTTTGGCGACTCTTTGCCATCCCTGCTCCGCAAAGCGCTCCGGACGCGCGGAAAGACGGCCGTTCCATCTTGTTTTTGCCCGCTATTTGTGGTATGCTGTAGATGGAAAGAAACGTCCATTCGGGAAAGGAGAAGTCCATGGATATGCAATACCGCAAAGACCGGACCGGCACGGACCTGTCCGTCCTCGGCTACGGGTGCATGCGGTTCACCCGGAAGGGGACGGGCATCGACGTCGACAAGACGGAAAAGGAGCTGCTGGCGGCTTTCGACGCCGGCGTGAACTATTTCGATACCGCCTATCTCTATCCGGGTTCGGAGGAGACGCTCGGTCTCATCCTCGACCGGAACGGCATCCGGGACCGCGTGAAGATCGCCACCAAGCTTCCCCACTACATGGTCCGCTCGAAAGAACAGGCGGAGAAGATCTTCAAAGAGGAACTGTCCCGGCTCCGGACGGACTACGTCGACTATTACCTCATGCACCATATGACGGATTCGGCGCAGCTGGAGAAAATGAAGACGACCGGACTGCTGGAATGGGCCGAGGAAAAGAAGCGGACGGGCGCGATCCGGAATCTGGGATTCTCCTTCCACGGCAACACGGAACGCTTCCTGGAGATCCTGTCCGGCTACGACTGGGATTTCTGCCAGATCCAGTACAACTATCTCGACGAGCACAGCCAGGCCGGCCGTGCCGGACTGAAAGCCGCGGCGAAAAAGGGCATCCCGGTCGTCATCATGGAGC
>JAGACN010000193.1 GCA_017614095.1 Clostridia bacterium
CTCAATCTGATCATCATCGAAAAAGTCAGCCGCGCCACGTTCGTCCGCATCGTCGGCGACTACCGCAAGGGCGAGTATTTCGAGGCGCTGGACGGAAAAATGCTTCACAAGACCGCCCGGTCCATCCAGATCCTGTCGGAAAATCCGATCGCGTTGAATCTGGACGGCGAAGATTTCTCCATGAAGAATCCGCTTCTGGAAGTGCTGCCTTCCGCGCTGATGCTGATTCTGCCGGAATGATCCCTTCTTTCTGCTCGTGACAGGAAAACCGCTCCGCCGCAGCGGTTTTCTTTCGCAACATAATCCACTTTTTTATACAGAGGGTCCTATGGAAAACACCGCTACCAGACGAGAATCCCGGGAGCAGGCGCTCCGTTATCTGTACGAATACGAGATCCAGCCGGACGTTTCCCCTTCCGCCATCATCTCCGCCGCCCGATCCGAACGCGATGAGGATCCGTCCCCCTACGCGACGCTGCTGTTCAAAACCGCCGTCGAACATCTGGACGAGATCGACGAGATCATCCGTACGCATTCCAAAAACTGGGATTTCCGCCGCATTTCCAAAGTATCGCTGGCGGTCCTGCGTCTGTCGGTTTGCGAGGCGTGCTTCCTGACCGAACGCCCCGCAAACGAGATCATCGTCAACGAGGCGCTGGAACTGGCCCGGAAATACGGAAATGAGGACGCCGTCCCGTTCATCAACGGCGTTCTGGGCGCCGCCGTCAACCGGCAGGAGAACTGATTCATGACCGACCTGTTTCCGTCCGCTTATACCGTTTTTCAGCTGAATCAGTACATCCGGGACTATCTGGCGGAATCGCCCGTGCTCCGGAACATTACCGTACGGGGCGAGATCTCCAATCTCCACCCGTTCAAGGATATGCTGTTCTTTTCGCTGAAAGACGAGAACGCGACCATCCGGGCGGTCCTGTACAACGCCTCATCCAAACTGCCGTTCAAGCCCGAGAACGGGATGAACGTTCTTTGTACCGGCTACGTTGTCGTATATGTCCGTGACGGCCAGTATCAGATCAATGTGACCGGCATCCGCCCGGACGGAGTCGGTTCGCTGGCGGTCGCTTTTTTGCGTTTGAAGGAAAAACTGAGCGCAGAAGGCCTGTTCGCGCTCGACCAGAAGAAGCCGATCCCGGCCTATCCGTTCCGGATCGGACTCATCACCGCGCCCAACCGCGCCGCCGTCAAAGACCTGCTCTCGGTCATCCGGAGGCGGTTCCCCGCGGCAGACATCCTGCTTGCGCCGGCGACCGTCCAGGGGCCGAACGCGCCGGCCGAACTGATCCGTTCCCTGCGGCTTTTGGACGAAAACGATCTGTGCGACGTCATTATCATCGCCCGCGGAGGCGGTTCGATGGAAGAACTGTGGTGTTTTAACGACGAAAACCTTGCCCGCGCCGTTTTCGCCTGCCGGACGCCCACCATCTCCGGCGTCGGCCACGAAACGGACGAAACCATCATCGACTATGTCGTGGACTGGCGCGCTCCGACGCCGTCCGCAGCGGCCGAACGGGCCGTCCCCGTCCAGTCCGAGATCCTGCAGGCCCTGCAAACGCAGCAAAAACGGATCCGCGGAGCGGCCGACCGGACCGTTTCGTTCCTGTCTCACCGCCTGAACGCGCTGACTTCCCGGCCCGTACTTGCCAATCCGCAGGCGTTCCTGTCGGAGCGCAACCAGCATCTTGCCAATCTGGAAGAGCGGCTGACCGCGTCGCTGTCGGTGTCGCTGGACCGAAAAAAACAGCTTCTGCACATCCAGCAGGAAAAAATGTCCGCATTGAATCCGCTGTCCGTACTGGACCGCGGCTTTGCCCTGGCCGTCGACGAAAAGGGCGGCATTCTCCGGAAAACGGATGCCCTTCCGGCCGGAACGCGGTTCCGGGTCCGTCTGTCTGACGGATCGGTCTCCGCATTATCCGAAGGACCGTCGGACTGACGGAGAAAGGAACAACCGATGTCCAAGATCATTCGCGCCGTCACCCGGGACGGGTCCGCGCGCGCCTACGTTCTGGACGGCCGCGACATCGTCGGCCGCGCCATGGAAATCCACCATACCAGCCCGACCGCATCCGCTGCGCTGGGCCGTACGCTGATCGCCGCCTCTCTGATGGGCAGCATGCTCGGCGACCCCGAAGACCTGCTTACGCTCCGCTTCAAGGGCGACGGAGGCGGCGGGACCATTCTCGCCTCGTCCGACTACAAGGGGAACGTCCGCGGATTCATCGGCAACCCCGCGTTCGACTGCCCGCGCCGGGCGGACGGAAAACTGGACGTCGCTTCCTGCGTCGGAAAGGGATTGCTGAACGTTCTTCGGGACACGGGTTCTTCGGAGCCGTACAGCGGCGTCTGCCCGATCGTATCCGGAGAGATCGCGGAAGATATCGCCTACTATTATGCGACGAGCGAACAGATCCCGACCGTTTGCGGACTCGGCGTTCTGGTAAACCCGGACGGCACCTGCAAGGCGGCGGGCGGCATTCTGATCCAGCTGCTGCCGTTCGCGGATCCTTCCGTCGCGGATCAACTGGAAAAAAACGCGGCGGAAGCCCCTTCCGTCACGTCCGTCCTGTCCGGCGCCGGCCCGGAAGCACTGCTGTCCGCCTATTTGAACGGGATCGATTACGACCTGTTCGACGAATTTGACTGCGCGTATCTGTGTCCTTGTTCGCGCCGGCGCACGGACCGTGCGCTGCTGTCGCTCGGAAAAGCGGAACTGGAGGATATGATCGCCTCCCCGGAGCTGGAGTTCTCCGTCCATTGCCAGTTCTGCGACCGCGTATACCGCTATTCCAAACAGGAACTGAAAAAGCTGCTCGCGGGAGGACTTGACCGATGAGAACAGTCCTGATCACCGGCGCGTCCGGAGGGATCGGCTCGGCCGCGGCCGCCCGGTTCCACGAAGCGGGCTACCGCGTCGTTCTCCATTATTTCCGGAACGAAGAAGCCGCCAGGCGTCTGGCGGAGTCCCTGCCCGGGTCCGTCCTCTTCCGGGCGGATCTTTCCGACCCCGGGCAAACGGAAGCGCTCGCAAACGCGTTTCCGGAAACGGACGTCCTGATCAACAACGCGGCGGTCTCCCTGTTTTCGCTGTTCGATCTGGTCTCCGACGAAGCTGAAAAAAGGCTTTACGAAATAAACCTGATGGCTCCCCTCCGGCTGACGCGGAAGCTGCTCAAGGGCATGCTTTCCCGCCGAAGCGGCTGCATTTTGAACGTTTCGTCCTATTTCGGCGAGATCGGCGGCAGCTGCGAAGTGGACTACTCCGTCGCGAAGGCCGGCCTGATCGGAATGACAAAGGCGCTGGCCAAAGAAGTCGGACCGGCGGGCGTCCGCGTCAACTGCGTATGCCCCGGCATCATCCGGACCCCCATGAACGACCGTCTGACCGTCGAAGAGGAGCAGCAACTGATGGACGAGATCCCGTTAGACCGTTTCGGCGATCCGGACGAAGTCGCCCGCGTGCTGCTTTTCCTGGCCGGAGACGGCGCGTCATACATCAACGGATCGGTCATCGATGTCAACGGCGGCATCTGCTGACGGATATCACATTTTATTCCAAACGAGGTTTTTGCCATGCTTGTTTCTCAATGGAAGCAGTCTTTTGAAAACGGTCAGATGGACGCGACGCTCGCCGCGCTCTATCCCTCGCCCGCCCCTCAAAAGGCCCGCTATCTCCAGCTTCTGAACGAATTCCTGGCTCTTTACGGAGACCTGGACGCGAAGCTGTTCTCCGTTCCGGGCCGCACGGAGATCTCCGGCAACCATACGGACCATAACAAAGGGAAGGTCCTCGCCGCCTCCGTGGATCTGGATATCATCGCCGTCGCGGCAAAAGCGGACGACCGGATCATTCGCGTCAAATCCGCACGCTATCCGGAAGACGTCATCGACTGCGACAAACTGAATCCGGACACCGTCCGGAAAGGCTCCTCGACAGCCATCATCCAGGGCATGTGCGAAGCATTCGACCGAAAAGGCTATTCATTCGGCGGTTTCCGCGCCTGCACGACCAGCAACGTCGTTTCCGGTTCCGGCCTTTCCTCCTCGGCGGCGTTCGAGGTCATGTGCGGACGCATCCTGTCGGAATTCTACAACGGAGGTTCCGTTCCGTCCATGGAATTGGCGAAAGCCGGGAAATATGCCGAAAACGTCTATTTCGGCAAACCGTGCGGGCTGATGGATCAGGCCGCATGCGCATGCGGCGGTTTTCTGTTCATCGATTTCGCAGATCCCGAATCCCCGGTCACAGAAAAGCTCCAGTGGGACCCCGAACAGGCGGGATATGCCTTCTTCATCGTCAATACGGGCGGCAGCCATTCCGACCTGACCGACGACTATGCGGCCGTTCCGAAGGAAATGCACGCATGCGCCGCGCTGATGGGCAAGAAGTCTCTTCGCGAATGCGATGAAAAGGAGTTCCTGAGCCGCATCAGCTATATGAGGAGCATCATCGGAGACCGCGCCATTCTGCGTTCGCTTCACTTTTTTGAAGAAAACAAACGCGTCGACGCACAGAAAACGGCACTCGAACAAAAGGACACGGAGTCGTTTTTGCGTCTGGTGACGGAATCCGGGCGCTCTTCCTTCATGTACCTTCAGAACGTCTACGCGCCGAAAAACCCGTTTGAGCAGGGCATTTCACTGGCGCTGGCGCTGTCCGAGCAGTATCAGGCCGTCTGCCGCGTGCACGGCGGCGGATTTGCGGGCACCATCCAGGCATACGTCCCGCTGGAGCAGGCAGACCGGTACCGCGCCGGGCTGAATGCCGTTTTTGGGGAGGGCGCCGCCATGTCTCTTCACATCCGGCCCTACGGGTCGGCCGTTCTGGACGCGGACGGCATTCGCGAAGTATAACGTATGGCCGCCGAGATCCATCTGCTCAACTCCTCCTCCAAAGGAAACTGCTGCCTGATCCGCAACGGAAGCGACCTCTTCCTGATCGACGCGGGCGTGTCCGCAAAACGCATCCGGACCGGTCTGGCGGAGATCGGTTACGACCTGTCCTCCATCCGGTGCATCTTCCTGACGCACGAGCATTCCGACCATATACGAGGATTGGAAACGATCTACCACTTGATCGGCGTCCCCCTCTATGCCCCGTCCGCATGCTTCCCGGAGATCCGGCGCTGCGCGCCGGCCGCATCGCCTTATCTAATCCCCTTCAACCCCGGGGACTTCGCTTCGCTGCAGGAAACCCGTCTGCATGCCGTTGCGACGCCGCACGATGCGCTGGGATCCGTCGGATTCCGCATGGATCTGACCGGCGAGACCGCCGCGTATTTCACGGATATGGGACACCTGACCGAACCGGTCGTGAGCGCCCTGTCCGGTTGCAGACGCGTGGTCATCGAATCCAACTACGATCCGGACCTTCTTCGGACGGGACCCTATCCGCCGGATCTGAAACGCAGGATCGCCGGCCCGTTTGGGCATTTATCCAATACGGAATGCGCTTCTCTGCTGCCTCATCTGCTCCGGCACGGAACGGAAAAGATCCTGCTCGCCCATTTATCCGAGCAGAACAATACCCCCGCCGTCGCGCTCGCGACATGCGCTTCCCATCTTCCGGATCCTTCCTGCGTATCCGTCGCCTCTCCTTGCGAAACCGTTTCCTTTTGCTGAACCAAACAAAAAGCAGCGACCGTGCTT
Source organism: Clostridia bacterium (assembly GCA_017614095.1). The sequence continues at coordinate 5,668 of JAGACN010000193.1, forward strand.
TTCGGCACCGTTTCGCTGCTTTTTCGCGTTCGAAAGAATGATTATGCGATCGGTTTTCCGCAGCCGACGCAGAACTTCGCTCCCTGCTTGACGGCCTTTCCGCAATAGCGGCAAAACCGGGGCGCCTGCTTCTGCTGGGGCTGAGGCTGTGCCTGTGGCTGAGGCTGTGCCTGAGGCTGAGGCTGCGGCTGAGGTTGCACCTGAGGCTGCGGTTGCGGTTGAGGTTGCACCTGAGGCTGCGATTGCGGTTGAGGTTGCACCTGAGGCTGCGATTGCGGCTGAGGCTGAGGCTGCGCCTGCATCTGAGGAGGCGGGGGAACCGGCTGTCCCTGCTGATAGGAAGCCAGGCCCGATTCCAGATACTTGAACAGCGCTTCGACATTGGATTTGTTTTTGCCTCCGTCGAACATCTGCGTCGGCATGCTGCAGACCGACTCGATTTTGACGGTGGTCCCTCCGCTGCCGGGCGTCACCGTTACGGTGATCCGTTCTCCGTAGGACGCGCCGGTCATTCCGTGATGGACACGGTACCAGACGCCGCTTTCGGTCATGTTTTCGGATTTCAGCGAAACGCGCAGACCGGCTCCTTCGATCGCGCGCATTTTCCCGATGAAGTAGTCTGCGGCAACCGCATACTGCCGGGCTTCTTCCGCACTTCTTGCCATGATAGGTTCCTCCTGAATGGTCTTATTTTACGGCTTTCCGCCGGTCCGGCGGAAGGTCGATTTTTCGTTTTTCTGCGTTGGGCTGGCGGCGGTACAGCGTCAGTTTCCGCCCAATGACCTGCACCGGGTCCGCGTGAAGCGGCGCACACAGCAGATCCATCGTCTCGCGCGCCGTTGTCGGGCAGGTCTCCAGAATGGTGACCTTGACCAGCTCACGGGCTTCGAGCGCATCCGAAAGCGTTTTGATCACATTCTCCGTAATGCCGTTTTTGCCGATCTGTGTCACCGGTTCGGTGACGGCGGCAATTCCGCGCAAATAGGCGCGCTGTTTTGGCGTAATCATCTTTTTTCCCCTTCCGAGTATGATTTTTTACCGCGCGGATGCACGGAAAACCCGTCCACGCAGGCGCGCTCCAGCGCGCCGAAAAGGCGTTTCTTGACGCCGGGATCTTTCTTTTCCAGTTCCGCCAGGAACTGCTTGGCTTCCTCCCGCTTGGTGTTTCCGTCCGCCGGACAACGTTTCGGTGCGATCTCGATCTCCGCGGTCCGGACAAACCTTCGGATCTCGGACTCCTGCACGTACAGCAGCGGGCGTATGACCCGCACCTGCATGCGGCTCAGTTCCGTCACCGGCGAAAAGCAGCCGAACCTTCCCTCGACGAACAGATTCATGATCAGCGTTTCCACCGCATCGTCGAAATGATGCCCGAGCGCCAGCACGTCGCACCCGAGACTCTTTGCCGTGCTGCAGAGGATGCCCCTGCGCAGATTGGCGCAAAGCGAGCACGGGCTGTCTTCTTTCCGCGCCTCGAACACCACTTCGTAAATGTCGGTCTGCACCTCCTGTAACGTTAGGCCGAGCGCGTCGCACAAAACGGAGGCGGCACGCGAATCCTCCCCGGGAAAGCCCATTCTCAGATGGATCGGCACGATTTCGTACGGGATCGGATAAAAGCGCTTCAATTCGCTCAGAACGGTCAGCAAAGCAAAGCTGTCCTTCCCTCCGGATACGCCGACCGCGATCCGGTCTCCGTTCCGGATCATATCGTAATCATCGACGGCGCGCCGGGCTCCGGATAGCAGTTTCTGAAGCGCCGGAACATTTATTTGCATAACGGGCCTTCTTTCCTGGACGGGCACAGATCCGCAAGAACGCAAACGTCGCATTGCGGCCTGCGCGCGATGCATACGTCCCGTCCGTACTGAACCAGACGATGGCAGAACGCGCTCTGCTTTTCGACGGGGACCAGAACATCCAGCGCTTTCTCGGTCTTGAGCGGGTCTTTGCCGTCGCTGAAGCCCAGAAGTCCGCAGATCCGGATGCAGTGCGTGTCCGCAACGATCCCTCCAAGATGAAAAACGTCCCCGCGGATCAGGTTTGCCACTTTACGGCCGACGCCGGGCAAGGTCAGCAGATCCTCCATGGCGGACGGAACTTCCCCGCCGTAGCAGTCCACGATCCGGTGGGCGCAAAGCCGTATATTCTTCGCTTTCGTATGATACAGTCCGCAGGACCGGATCTCCGTTTCCAGTTCTTCCTGCTCCGCTTCGGCGAATGCCTCCGCGTCCGGGAACCGGGCAAACAGGCTGACGGAAACGGCGTTGACGCGCGCGTCCGTGCACTGCGCGGACAGAATGGCCAACACCAGCAGCCGGAA
>JAGACN010000027.1 GCA_017614095.1 Clostridia bacterium
AGGCGATGAATCTGCCCAGCACGGAACCGATCATGTCCAGGTTGATATTCAGCACCGTTTTGGCCAGTTCGTCCGCGTTATCGCGCACGTACGCCTTGGAGCCGAGCAGTCCGCGCTCTTCGCTGCCGCAGAAGACGAACCGCAGCCCGTAGCGGAGCTGTTTGTCCTTCAAAGCATCCATCACGCCCAGCAGTCCGGCGCAGCCGCTCATGTTATCGTAGGCGCCGTGGGAAAGTGACGTAGAATCGTAATGGGCGCTGAAGGTGATGAATTCGTTTTTTACGCCCGCAATCTCGGCAAGTACGTTGTGCGACTGACCGTCGTATTCCTTCTGGGAAACGCAGATGCGAGCGCTTTTCGCGTTGCATCGGACAAGCTCGACCGCGTCGCTGGCATGGATCATAACGGACAGCAGTTTTTCCTTTCCGTCCACGACATGTTCGCGCAGATGCCGCTGATCGATATCCCGATCCGGATAGTTCAGATTGCCGCAGCGGAAGAGGATCCCCTTCACGCCGGCGTCGAGCAGGTCCGCGTATTCGAACTTCCTTACGCCGCCCCGGTCGAGTAAGACGATCTTCCCGCGCGCGTTCGCGAGCGAAACCTTATCCATATTCGGCAGATAGAGGAGTTCGGCCTCAACTTCCCCGCTGCCGCAGCAGCTGCATCCCTTGCACGGGATCTCCTTGCCGTCCACCGTCAGCACAGCTCTTTCGATCTCTCCCATCGGGACCCGGAAGCCTTCCAGACGCGCGGGAACGCCCAGTTCCGCGCAGCATGCTTTCAGATATTCCGCCGCTTTCGTTTCCGCTTCCGTTCCGCTCGTCCGGACATAGTCCGTGTCGTAGAAGAGCCGCTCCAGTCTGTCTTTATCCATCATGCGTTCTCCGTTTCCATCGTTTTCTGTCCCCATTATACCCGATTCCGATGAAATGTCAAAGGGAAAACGAAAGAAACACGGGGCGGAACGATGCAAAAAAGGGCGGGCGTTCGGTGCCCGGCCCTGAAAGAGTCGAAATTCTATGAAACGTACTGTTGGTTTACTGCCGTCCAAATCCGTGAACGTACCAAGGCGGCGTTCACTCACTCGACGCCCGGTAGACGAGATCGCCGGAGGGGCTGTAGGCCGAATAGACCGTCTCGTAGTGGTACAGGATGGAACTGACGGTCAGGTCCTGCGGGACCGGAGCGGTCGGTTTCTCCGAGACGACCAGGTAAAAGACGCCGTAGTCGATGAACGCGGTCGGGGTCCCGGCGTCGAAATTGTCGAACAGGCTGTCGGAGAGATAGACGGGACTTCCGTTCTTTTCCCCGATCCGTTTGTCTTCGAAGGCCCTGCCGGCTTCCGCTTTGCGGTCTATGACTTCCAACTGCTCATTCAGCCGGAAGGACCAGTAGGCCTGTCCCGCGGCAAGCTGTATGCCGTCGAAGTCGCCGTCCTGAGACTGCGAACAGACGGACAAGATAAACCCGTCTTCCGTGCGTTCCGCATTGAAGACCCAATCGAAATCGCTGCCGTTCAGCGTGACCCGCTTGCGTTCTTTCCCGTCTTTGCCGATCAGCAGGGCGAACACGTCCGTTTCGCCGAAATCGTGCCATTTTTCGATCGACCGGTAGGTGCCGAACAGATAATAACCGTCATCGGTCTCGAAACAGAACCGCAACGCATCGTACCAGACGGAATCGAACGCGACGTCGAACTCGATCCGTCCGTTCCGGTCGCATTTGATGACGCGCGAGGCGAACCCGTTATCGGAGGCCCATTTCTGCGTCTCGTAATCGATCTGGTAGTCCGAAAAGCCGAGCACGAACAGGAATCCCCCATCCGAGGTCGCGGTGAGCGCCTGCACGCTGTACGCGTCGTCGGACGAAACGCAGCATTCCGCCAGTACGTTTCCCGTAAGACTCATCATCGCGATCAAGTGATCCGCCGTCCGTACGGCATTCGGATCCGAGACCGACAGACTTTTCAGCAGCCGGTCGGAAAACGCGACCGCGCCCCGGAATTTGTTTTCTTCCACGATCTCCTTCAGCAGCAGAGAAGCCGTCCCGGCCAGATCGGCCATCGCCGGATCGGTATTGCGCTTCCACAGCGTCGCCAGTTCGTCCGGAGTCGGATCCGTCTCCCTGCCGCTCCAATCGGGGTCCAGTTGTCCGATGACGTCCGCCGTGATGCTGTTTTTGAAGGAATTGGAAGAAATATCCTCGTACACCGCTTTCACCTCCGAGCGGTTCAGCCCCTCGACGGAGATCCCGTTGTCCTCGAAAAAGGCCATGGCCTTGTGGTATTCGCTGATGTCGGCCGCGACGGCCGCCGCGGACAGCGCGATCAGGATGCAGACCGCGATGAACACAAAGCGCAAAGCGCCCGACTTATTGGTGTTTTCCGGTTTATTCTCCGCGTTCCCGGATTCCAGCAAGTCCTCGTCCAGTCTGGCCACCGCGTTGAACAAAGTCATTCCTTTCATCACAATTTCTCCTTCAGATACTTCCGCAGCCGTTTCCGGATCCGTGACAGGCTTGTACGGATATGGTTTTCCTTGGTTTCCTGCAGCAGGGCGATCTCGGAAGTCGGCTTCAGCAGGTAATACCGCTGCAAAAACAGCGCCCTGTCCCGCCCGGACAGTCCCTGCACGAATTCATTTAAGAGCCTGAGCAGCCGTTCCTCGTCCGGCTGTAAACCGTCCGGGAGGCATTCCTCCAGCTCGTCGAAGACGATGTCGTTCCGGTCCGCGATCTCGTCCGGCGGAACGGAGAAGACATTCGCGATCCGTTCGATGTCCGGATAGTCTGGGCGCCGGGATCCGTTTTCCCATTTGCAGACGAGTTCGCGCGAAACGAACAGCAAATCCGCTAAGGTTTGCTGCGACATACCGGCGGACTCTCTAAGCGTCCGGATCCTGCTTCCAATCTCCAAAACCAAACTCTCCAACTTCTTTTCATTTCTATTATATCCGAAGCACCCGCATCTGTAAAGGTACAAAACGCAACATCCGGATCCGCATGAAAAACCGCGTTAACGGGCACTAATTTGCAAAAATGAAAAAGTAGTTCCCCTTAAGTGCCGTTTTCGCTACCCGAACTGGCCTCCCTTCCAGTCCGTATGCCCACACTGGCCGTTGCAAGCAGCGCTTCTAAACGAACAAAAAAGCTGCCGGGACTCCGGGTCTTTCAGTCTAGCACGCCTATTCACGGCAACAAGGTCTCATAAATGATAAGGAGGGGGCACCCCCCCTCTTCAGAGAATTGTGATTATGCTTGCCGATAGCACGGATGACTACAATCGTGGAATGAGAGGCAAGCCTCCCTTTTAGTCCAGCAATGCTTATTTCAAGAAGAACGACGCGGCGCTGAATACCGCTGCAACTCCGGCGTTTCTGGCCGCAGACTGTGCAGACATCGCCGTCTGCATGGAAATCAGTTCCATATTCTGATAATGATCGTCTTGCTCCAGAGTTTTGATCGACTCCTTAATGGTATCGGCACGTCCGCCTTGCATGACTCCCTTGATAACGCCCAAAACAGCAGGATTGGTGTACTCGAACCCGACAGGACAGAATCCATTTGCTGCAACATATTGGTTATAGTATGTGACAAGTTCATTTGTCAGTTCTTCATATCTGGCTAGCGATTTGTTGTATATTCTTTTGTATTTTGAGGATTTCACAATGAATGATATGAGCATTATTGAACCGGGGATCATAAGTAGAAAAGCAATAAAGAGAAGAGTAGTCCCTGCTTCATTTTTAGTGATTTTGGCTATCACTCCATAGAAGCCGGAAAGGAACGCAATAGCACTGAAGATAATGCCCCAGACCAAAAGGCCTTTCCTTGCTCCGCCCTCATACCGGTAGATCCTTTCGCCGACCTCATCGTATTCATCGTATTGCGGATTTTTCTGCGAGAACCATGCGATCAACTGATCCATCAGCGACATTTCTTTCATCCGCTGACCATACGTGTTGGAAACATAGTCGGATGCCGGGGAATTAGCGGGTCCGTCGTTGAACAAGGGCGCTCCGCAACTGTTGCAGAAACGACTGTTATCGTCGTTCTTTTGTCCACATTTGCTACAAAATGCCATAATTTGTCTCCTTCTTTGTTTAAATTTGCAAAAACAGACTACCCCCCCGTGAACTTATCATGAATACTTTGTGAACAATTTGTTAATTGCAGAGGCGTCAAAAAGAGCAATTGGTTCGTTGAAGCCAAGGACGAAAAATCAAGTCCTAATTTGTATGTAAATTCAGAAAAGTGATATAACAAGATTGGATGACTTTTTCCCGGCCGTTTCTTTGCTCTTCGCGCTGATGAGGTGCGGGATCAGCCGCGTCGTTTCAGTAAGAGCGGGATGGCAACGGCAACGCCGGCCAGGAGGGCCGCGCCCAGGATCACCCAGACGATCCAGCCGAAGGTACTGTCGCCGACGGACGCGTGTGATCCGTCTTCGGAACCGGTTCCGCTTTCCTGACCGGACGGCCCGTCCGCCTCGGAAACGCCGCCGTCTTCCGACAGGTCATCGCTCTCCGCGGTGCTTTCCTGTCCGGAGGAGTCGCCAGTCTCGGAGGAATCGTCGATCGGGGTCGGAGTCTCCGGCACCGGGGCGAGCACGCGCAGTTCGGACACGCTGAAAAAGCTCCAGATGCCGCCCGGTTTCCCGATCAGCCGCACGCCGTCTCCGTTCACGGGTTCGAAGGTGAAGGTATAGATCTCCAGCGGATCGCCGAAATCGAAATAGTTGTCAGAAACGGGATAGGCCGGCTCAATGTCGGCGTCGATATCCTTCCATTCCCCATTCTGCCGAATCTGCACTTTCATGGTGCCGTCCGCGAACCAGCCGCCGTCCGCGAAGTGGTAGCCTTCCTGGAAGACTACCGTGTTGAAGGTCTGCTCGGTGTCAAAGGTGTAGCCGACGTAGCCTTCCGCCAATCCCGAAACGCCGGCGTAGGTGTCGTACTGCAGTTTGTAGTCGCCCGTGGCGGCTGCCGGCATGACGCCGTCGCAGATGATGCCGATGTCCCGGCTGCCGTTCCCGAGCGGAGATGTTTCGGATACGATGGGCGTTCCTTCGGACGCGATGTTGTTGTCGACCAGGACGTCCGCGGACTCTGTTGCGGTCGTTCCCTTGTTGGATTCCGCCTTGCAGACGACGGTATAGGTGCCGCTCTTTGCGTAGGTATGGGTGACAGTCTGGCCGAAACCGGTCTTGCCGTCTCCGAAGTCCCAGGTATACCCTTTGATGCCCGACGCGTCGCTCGCATTCGCAAACGCTTCCACCTGCATACGGCCCGCTTTCGTGGTGATCTCCAAAATCGGCTGATCCGGCCACTGCTCCAGTTCGGCCGCCGTGACGGCGGAAGACGGGATGGTATACGATCCGTTGGAAACCGTGATGCCCTTTGATGCCAGGACTTCCTTCGCCAGCGCTGTGTTCAGTTCGATCGCCTGGCCGAATGTCATGCTCGTCGCGTAGAAGACGGTATCCAGATCCAAAGCCGACGTCCATTTTTCGGGCAGTTTGGAAAAACCGTAGAAGTTGCCGAGGATGCCGCCCACCGTGGACGGGTTGCAGTCGCTGTCCTGGCCGCAGAGCATGGCGATGCGCATGGACTCCTCGAAGTCGCCGTTGCCGTACAGCAGTCCGATCAAGCAGTATGCGGCGTTCAGTTTGGCGTCGATGTTCAACGCGTTCTCTTCGCCGCGGGCGTCCGGGCAGCGATCGGTCCCGCCCCATTTATCCTGCAGAAGCTGCCAGGTCTCCGCATAGGTCTTGCCCTGCTTGTACCAGCCCGTCACGTCGTCGAGTACTTCACGGAACTTGCTGCCTTCCGGGATTGCCAGCCGTCCGGCTTCGATCACGTCCGAAAGCTCAGACGCGGTATACGCCGCCGCGTGCATGGCCGCGACGTAGACGCCGCCGTAGACACCGTCCCCGTAGTTCATGATATGTCCGGTCTTCCAGGCCAGTCCGATCGCCTCATTCACCAGTCCGGGGCACATCTGGCCGATGAAATCCGATTCGATCTGCCAGTCGATGTCGTCGCAGTGCTTGTTGTTCACGTAGCTGCCGGAGTCCGGCGCGGCAATGCCGTTCTTCAGATTGACGCGTGCGGCGTTGTTGGCATGCCACAGCGGGAAAGAGCTGTTCGCGAACGCGTCGGCGAGCACGGACAGATCGCAGTCGAAACCGTGATCGCGCATGGCTTCCAGAAACGGGATCTCGACGTACAGGTCGTCCTGTCCCCCGCCTCCGTTGATCATCGACGGCGACCAGGCCGGGACCTCACTCGGTTCCAGCATCCGGCCGAGCGCCGTGAACTCGGTGGATTCGGCCCAGCAGACGCCGGCCATCTGACCCACCCAGCTGCCTTTCATCTTATCCGCCAGCGCGGATTCGGTCAGCAGAGCCGATCCTTCCGCCAGCGCGCCAAACGCGGCGGTGCACAAAACCGCTGCGATCAGGGCAACGGCGCAGAGCGCCGGAACAGTCATACGGATCACGGATCTCATGATGGTTTCCTCCTGACAATTCATCAAAATATGGAACAAATGTTCGCATCCTTCCCCGGCCAAAGCGGTTTTCGATGCGCCTGCCGAGCCTGAAAACGCGCGGACCGGAAAAGATTCTTCTTGACAATTTGATCTCTTTTTATTACTATAATAAATGTCGAAATGAGTATTATCTACGCAGAAAGGAGCAGGAACTGTGCAGAATCGACCATTCGAAGACATCTCCGTCTCCTACTCCGAGATCGACTTCCCGGAGGACTTTCCCATCGCGTTCACGCGGCATGTGCAGCGGTACCAGAGCGGAGGCGCTTTGCATTTCCACAACGGAATCGAGATCGGGATCTGCCACGAAGGAACCGGGCTGTTCTTCATCGACAACCGCAT
>JAGACN010000194.1 GCA_017614095.1 Clostridia bacterium
AACGGCAGGACAGAGGGGTATAATGAAAACAGAAACGAGTATCTGTCAAGGAAAGGACGGTCCTGCTTTCCGATGATCCAATTTATCAACTCGCTCAGCGTTCCCTTCCAGATCTTATGCTGGGTCGGCATCGTCGCCGGCGTCTTATTGATCTGCTGGGCGATCGTCAAGATCAACAAGTTCATTTTCAAGAAGCTGGAGAAAAACAGCAAGGGCGTGCATCTGTCGTTCTTCGAACACATCATCAGCATCGTCATCATCTCCGGGTTTTTGATCACGTTCGTGTCCTCTTTGAGCGGCGTGCGGTCCGTCTGGGAGACCATGCTGGGCGGGACCGCCATCATCAGCGCGGTGATCGCATTCGTCGCGCAGGACGTCATCAAGGACATCCTCGCGGGGCTGATGATCAGCATCCACCGGCCCTTCGAGCCGGGCGACCGGATCGTTTGCGAGGACGGCACGCACGGCATCGTGGAGACCATGACGCTCCGGCACGTCGTATTGATCGGCGTGGACACGCTCCGGTACGTCATCCCGAACAGCAAGATCAACGCGATGAGGATCTCCAATTTCAGCTACCACCGGGACGATCGTGCGGTACAGCTTCAGTACGCCGTCGGATACGAGAGCGATATGTCCTTAGTCAAGAAGACCATCTCGCGCGCCGTGAAGGACTGTCCCTATTCCCTGCCGAATCTGAAAGACGACAACGGAAAGCCACGCTACGCCGAGCCGTATTTCATGGCCTTCGACAACAGTTCCTTACGCATGCAGGTGACGGTCTACTACCCGAACAGCCTCAAGGCGGAAGTGATCATCGACGACATCAACGTGCGCGTACGCGACGCGCTCCGCGCGAACGGCATCGAGATCCCGTATTCCTACGTGAACGTGATCACTTCGGACGGCACGGCGGCACACGCAACCCGCGTGCCTTTCCCGCCGGAACCGGAAGCGGAAAAAGCCGGTCCGGCCAGCGAAGAACCAAACGGTCCGAAGCATTGATCCGTTTCTTCCATAAAACAATACCCGGCCCTCTTCCATATTTGGAAAAGGGTCGGGCTTTCTGTTTCTGTTTCTGTTTCTATTTGTCTTTGGGTTATGCTTTTGCCGGAATGTCCGCGTAGAGCGGTTCTTTGTAGAATCCGGTTTCGTGCAGTTTCTGGAACTCCGCGATGACGGACGGTTTGTCCTGCGCGTAGGTCACGCCGAACCAGCGGTCGCCGGTCGTCAGCACGGTCAGTTCCGTGCCTTTGCGGATGAGTCCGTCGATGACGGTCGGAAGGAGGTATTCGTCTTTTTGCGGATTGGTCATGGATGCCAGGAAAGGCGGGAACTGCGCTTCCAGTTCTTTTAAGAAGGAATCGGGCAGGCACCAGAAGTTCATAGACGCGATGGCATCCAAAGGCAGTACGGCATTCCCGGATTTTTCTCCGGCGCGCGCGTGGTCGCCTTCACGGGAGATGTCGAAAGTCTCGACGACGGTGTCCAGTTTGCCGTTGACCACGTTGCAGATGCCGCGGGTCACGCCGCCGTTATCGGACAGAGTGTTGCCCAGGACGTAGCCGACCATGCCGTACCGGCCGGTCTTCAGGAATTCCGCCGCTTTTTGGAATCCTTCCGTACCATAGTAGTCGTCTGCGTTGATCACGGCGAAGGGCTCGTGCACGATATCCCTTACTGCCAGCAATGCGTGTCCGGTCCCCCACGGTTTCGCACGTCCTTCCGGAACGGGGATCGGGATGTCCTCGATCTCCTGGTACGCGTAGCAGATCTCCACACCGTATTTTTTCCCGATCTCCTCCATCCGTTTTCCAAGGACTTCCTTGAATTCTTCCTCGATGGAGTGGCGGATGATGAATACCACCTTGTCGAAGCCGGCTTTGACGGCGTCGTGGATGGAATAGTCGATGATGACTTCCCCGTTCGGGCCGACCTGCGCCAGCTGTTTGACGCCGCCGCCGAAGCGGGAGCCGATCCCGGCCGCGAGTATGACAAGTGTCCGTTTCTGCATATCTGTGATCCTTTCCTGTTTGGATGTGCTGTCTGGTTTCGGTTTGTTTCCGGTTTGTCCGGCTTTTTTACCTTCCAGCCGCCGGGTCCGTTTTTTTGTTTCCCTTTTCATCTGTCACATGTCCCGCGTCTTCGACAGTCAGAAGCCGAAATACGCTTTCGCGTTTTCGTAGCAGACGCGGCGCGCGACCAGTTCCGCGTCGCGCATGGACACTTCCCCGTCTTCCACCCATTTGCCCAACAGATCGCAGAAGATCCGGCGGAAGTAGTCGAACCGGACGTAGGACGTGAAGGACCGGGAGTCGGTCAGCATCCCGACGAAGTTCCCGAGCGGCAAAAGGTTTGCATAGGTGCGCAGCTGTTTTTCGATCCCGTCGCGGTGGTCGTTGAACCACCACGCGGCGCCCAGCTGCATCTTGCCGGGCTGCTCATCCGCGAACGCGCCGATGACCGACGCGAGCATGGAGTCCTGGGTATCGTTCAGGCAGTAGAAGATCATTTTCGGCAGCCCGTCGCGGCTGTTGACGCTGTCTAAGATCCGCAAGAGCGGTGTCGCCGATACGGGGTCGCCGACGGTATCCAGGCCGCTGTCGGGCCCGAGCAGGGCGAACGCTTTGGAATTGACGTTCCGCTGGGGCGCCAAATGCATTTGCATCGCGATGTCCCGTTTCGCGTATAAGCCCATCATATGCCGGAGCAGGCAGTCCGAATAGCGCTCGATCTCCTGATCGGTCAGGGAGGAACCGCCCATCCGGCGGGTGAACGCGTTGGAGGCGTCCGTATGGCTTCCGTAGACGGAAGGCAGTTTCGTGATCCCGTGATCCGCGATGCGGCAGCCCGCGGCAATAAAGTAGTCGAGCCGCTTTTCAAGGAAGTCCAGCAGATCGTCGAAAGAATGGATGCCGTTCGCGTTGCAATAGGCCGGGAAGTTTTTGTCCGCAATCTTCGTGCACAGGTAGTCCGGGCGGAAAGCGGGGAGTATTTTGGTCTTCAGCTTCCCGCGCAGTTTCTCGTGCCAGAAGAGATCGTCCGCGGGGTCGTCGGTCGTGCAGAGCACTTCGACGCCGAACAGATCCAGCATCTTTTGCGGGGACAGTTTCCGTTCCGTGATCTCATATTGCGCCTGGTCCCAGATCGCTTCCGCCGTATCCGCACGCAAAGGAAGGCCAATATGGAACACGGACTGGAGCTCCATATGCACCCAGTGGTGCAGCGGATTCCCGGACAGGAGCGGCATGATCTCCGCAAATTTGAAGAATTTCTCTTTCCAGGTCGCGTCACCGGTGATGTATTTTTCCGGGATGCCGCACTGGCGCATGGCGCGCCATTTGTAATGATCGCCCTCCAGCCAGATCTGGCCGAGGTTCGTGAACTTCCGGTCCTCGAAGATCGCCTTCGCGGTCATATGGCAATGGTAATCCACAATGGGCAGTTTCTTCACCCCATCGTACAGCGTTTGTCCGGCCGGACCGGGCACAAATACATATTCGTCATGAAAACGCATAACGGATTCTCCTTTTCCGAATGGAGGATGCGGGCAATGGGCGGACAGGCAAGTCGAAGATCAGCGAAGGGCCCAGAGCAGTTCGGTGACCGACCGTACCGTCTGCGGCGGCATGCGGTGAAGCCCGTCGGTCAGGTAGGAGGTCAACTCTCCGTTTTCACATCCGGGGCAGGCGAACAGGCGGATGTCCGAGACCGGGTCGTACCCGGTGACTTCGATGGAGACGGACGGGTCCGTATACGCGACCGCGCCGCGGACCATCACCCGGAATCCGTTCGCGGCCAGGTAGTCCTGCAACGCGAGCATCGCGGGCCGCAAGGTGCGTACGGGGTTGCGGGTCTTCTTTTCGTCATCGCTTCCCTGTTCGGCTTTCATAAAGGAATCGCCGTCCATCTGGCCGCGGATAACGCCTTTATCGGAACGCAGGCTCAAAAGCGTCACGCCGGACTCGCCCAGCACAACGGTTTCCAGAAGGACCGTTTGTCCGGTCGAAGCGGACCGGATGGACAGGTTCCGGAAAACGATATACCCTTCCGGTAACGCGGAAAAGAGGTTTTCGGCGGTCCTGTCCTGCAGAGCGGCGGCCTTTTCGGCTTCGGCGTCGCGCCGTTTTTCATCCATACCGAACGCCCGCTCCCCGAACAGCTTGGTCCCGATCAGCAGCAGGATCCCAGCACCGGCAACGCCGGGCATCAGGAGCGACGTGCCGGACTTCCTGATAAAGACGTACAGCAGGACGAACCCGATGAGCAGGAACGCGAGAACAAGGAAAACGGCAAAGCCGGCTTTCGACGCTTTCGTTTTCTTTTTCTGGCGCGCGTCGAACGCGGCGTTCCACGCCGGATCGGCGCCAGCAATCGCGGCTGCTGTTGACGGCAGGGTGTTTCCCCGGATAAAAGTCGGCATGTCTTGGCGTCCTCCTGAATGCAAAGCGGATGATGGTTTTTCGGCCGGCAGTTTCCCGTTTCGAAACCGCCAAGAGTGAGTATACCACACTTCTTTGCAAAAAAAAAGAGAAAGCGGGAAAAAAGTTGCGCGCTTTTGCCGCGCTGTTGCGTTTTTTGCGCATCTTTCCCGCTTTCCCGCGCTTCTTGTATTCGACAGGACGGATATCGGATTCCGCTTTTTTGAGAATCAATCCCTTCGCAGGGCGAGAAAAAAAGAAAAAACGAAAAAAGAAAA
>JAGACN010000195.1 GCA_017614095.1 Clostridia bacterium
CGTGATGCCGGTCAACGGCTGGAACCAGTGGGTATAATGAGTGGCGCCTTTTTCAATGGCCCAGTCCTTCATGGCGTCCGCGACCGCGTTCGCGACGCCGGGATCCAGCTGAACGCCCTCGTCGATGGTTTTGCGCAAAGAGGCGTAAACGGAGCCGGGCAGGCACTTCCGCATGACCCGGTCGTCAAAGACCATACTGCCGAAATAATCCGATACGGTTTCCATATGCTTGTTCTCCTTTGCCGTCTTTTCCGAAAATAGAGAAAGCGCCTCCAAGCCGTGTGCCCGAAGACGCCTTTGACTTCTCATATAGCAAATTTTACGCTTTTGTGATTCGCTTGTCAATGGGTAAAATGGATTTTTTAAAAAAGAACGGGTAGCTGCCAATGATCCTTTCTCTTTATACCTGACGGGACCACTTGAGGGATGTGGGGCAAGTGATTCATATCCACTTGCAGATGTCCGAGCCGGACGCGCACAAATACATCGGGAAACAGGCCATGGACCGCTGCGTGACCAGACGCGCGGTGGCGGAAGAGATCATCAAAACGTACATAGAGAAAGCCGGCGCCTTCTTTCGAACGCGTCGGCTTTTTGTTATCCTTATGATCCTTCCTGCTTTTGTTTCCGCTCTTTCCGCAAGGCGGCTTTGACCTTTTTCTTGTCTGCGTACATCTCGTTGTCCGCGCGGCTGAACACCTGCTCAAAAGACGTATCGGTTTGCGGATCAAACACGGCCATGCCCTTGGCGGCGGAAACGGTGAACGGGAACCGGTTGGCTTCATTGCGGCCCCGGACTTCCTCGTCCAGCTGCACGATCAGCTCATCGCGGCATTCGTAGTCTCCCCGTTCCAGAATGGTCACGAACTCGTCTCCGCCGATGCGGAAGACGGGCGAATGCTTGAAGACGCAGGAGACGCTGTCCGAAATCTGGCGGATCAGTTCGTCGCCCTGCGAATGGCCGTACTTGTCGTTCGTTTCCTTCAGATCGTTCACGTCCAGTACGACGACGGCGAATTCGGGGCAGCCTTCCGAAATGAGTTCGTCGATCTTGGCGGCCGCTTCCTCATAGGCGCGCTTGTTCTTGACGCCCGTCATGGAATCGCGGTACGCAAATCCGCTCATGCGGGACATATACCGCTTCAGATAGGTCACGGTCGTCCGGAAGCTGTCGGACAGGATGCCGACCTCGTCTTTTCCGTAATAGGTCAGTTTCACGTCCAGATCTTCCATCGCGATCTTCTTGGACGCTTCCGTCAGTTCCTTCAGCGGTCCGATCACGCGCCGCAGGATGGCCAGTACGATGACGGCGCAGATGACGGTCATGCTGATGGACGTCACGAGGACGGCCAGGATCATCTGGTTGCGCGTCTCGTTCCGTTCGGACACCGGCGCGGACAGGATCAGTTTCATACCGTTGTCCAGCCGCCGGTAGGCGAAGCATTTCTCCGTTCCCCGGTAGGAATAGGTCATCAGCCTGCTGCCGGTTCCTTCCTTTTCCAGCAGCGCGTACAGTTCGTCCGGATTGGACAGGTCGTCCGTTATGGAGGAACCGTAGGGATAGTCTTTGTGATAGACGACGGAATTGTCCTTATCCAGCAGCAGCGCGTAGCCGGAGTGGAAGAAGGAGATGGGCCGCAGTTCGTCTTCCAGAAGATGCAGATTGAAGTCCATCCCGAGCACGCCGAGGAGCTGCTCTCCGCAATAGACCGGGACGCAGTAGGTCAGCAGGCGGTGTCCGTCCCGGGCGGAATAGGGTCCGACCCAGAGCGCGGTCTTCGCCCGGACCGGTTCGAACCACCAGATGTCGGCCGGATTCTCCGGATCCAGCGACTCGAGCGCCGGCGGGACGACCGAATGGAAAGTGGATTCCGTCACACGGCTCCAGTAGACGCCGAAGGATTTGCTGATGACGTCGGTATTGACATAAAGATAGAAGGACTGCGCGTCCGTATTCCGCAGCGTGTTCAGCATGGTGCGCTCCATCGCGGCGGAGAAGGACAGCATCTCCGAACGGGAATTCAAAAACGTTTCCGGATCGTCGATCAGATTCTCCGCCTGGTAGGCCGCGACGGTGACCGAGAATTCGATCTCACCGAGCAGGCTGTCCATGCGCTCCTGTTCCTTTTCGCACATAAGATTGATCTTCTCGGCGGAGGTGTCGCTCAAAGCGGTCCCGACGATCATGAGCACGAAGACGCCGATCAGCGCCGAACTGAGCAGAATGCCCAGTACGCTGACCAGCAGAAATTTGCTGCGCAGAGACTTCAAGCGGATCCCTCCTTCCCGTTAAGATCGTTCCGGCATAACAGCCGGCCTATTTCGTAATGACTGCCTCGGTATAGACGTCGGAAGCGGTCACGGCCGTAAGGACCGTTCCGCCCGACACGTCCGTCAGCCCGTAGAATCCGTACGACGGGTCCCCGTCCGCTTCCAATCCGGACAGGATCTCGTACGTCTTCCCCTTTGCGCTCATCGGGAGCGCGATCAGCAGGACGCTGCTGTCGTGCGCCGGCGTAAAGGCGGCCACCAGGTCTCCGCCCTGTTCGCGGATCGCGTAGATCGTGCCGGATGTAAATGTTCCTTCGATGTGCAGGACGCGGCCTTCGGACCGGGACGTCGGTTCGTTCTCTTCGGCCGGGTTGCCCAGTCCGATCAGCATGCCGTCCGTCTGGTTCCAGGTACCCGTCACGCCGTTGCCGTAATTCAGTTCCACGATGCCGCCGTCGCCGCCCGTGGGTCCGTCGATAAAGAGGGTCCCGCCGGTGACGGACAGTTTTTTATCGCAGGAGATACCGCCGCCTTCGCCTTCGATCCAGATCTGGCCGCCGGACAGGATCATATTGCCGACGGATTCCAGCCCTTCGTCAAGAGCGCAGAGATGCAGTTTGCCGGCCCGGACCGTGACGGAACCGGTGGCGGAGACGATGGCTTCGGAGGATTGCGTCACGGTGATGTCGGCGTCCTCGATCAGCACGTCGCTGAAGCCGCGAATGCCTTTTCCGCCCGCGGTGGAGGCCAGCCGCAGGACCGGCTGACTCTTGTAGGTCCCGACGGTCACGCTGCCGTCCGTGACGAGCGCGTGGTCCGAAGCGGTGATCTTGATCCGTCCGCCTTCGATAACGATGCCGGTCAGCGCATCGATGCCGTCCGCCTTCGTTTCGGCGGTGAGCACGCCGTCCGTCATCTTGAAGATCCCTTTGCCGGCTTTGCCCGCTTCGGTGACCTTGAAGGCGTCGCCTTCGGACGTGACGCGGATGGAGCCGCCGCCGATCGTAATGCTCTTTTTGCCTTTCACGGCGCTGCCGGGGCAGTTCACTTCGATGCGGCCGGACAGGATGCGCAGGTCGTTCTTGCTGAAGATACCGTGCCGGTAGGTCGCGTTGACGCGAAGCGTTCCGTTCCCGTTGACGGTCAGGTCGCATTTCGCGTGCAAAGCGCCGGCGGAGCGGCCTTCGATCTCCTCCTGGAGGTCGGCCCCTTTGACGTACCCGGTTCCGTTGTCGTTGATCTCGTTGACAGTCCCGTCGGCCAGGGTGACGCACACCTTGTCGGCGACCGTGCACAGGATGGGCGAATAGGACGCACAGGTGACGGAAAAGTTGTTGAAGACCAGATGGGCTTTTTCGGTATCCGTCATCTGGATGAGGATCCGGCCCCTGTAATTGCCTTCCAGCACGTAGGTGCCGCTCTCGGAAATGCTGATAGTGCCGTTCGCGGCGATCGCGCCGGTACCGGTCACTTTCGCGTTCGCACCGTCGCAGACGATGGTCGCGTCCGGATCGGAAAAGTCCGTATCCCGGTCGTATTCCGAAAAGACGGCGGTATCGTATTCCACGGTCTGCGTCCAGTTTTCCGACCAGACCTCCTCTTCGGTGCCGGACGTCTCGCCGGATGTCTCACCCGAAGTGTCCGGAGACGGATCGACCGAAACCGACGGTCTGCTGGCCGCAGGATCGGCGGACGTTTCCGGCGGATTGAAAGCGCCGGTGAAAAACAGAACGGCGATTACACCGCCCGCCAGAAGCAGCAGGACGGCGATGATCAGCAAAATGCGCTGGGCGTTGCTCATAACGGTTTGTCTCCTATGAATGCCCGAAGGCGAATGGCGAAAAACGGTTTACAAACTTACAGAATTCACCGCGGGAAAGCCCACTTCGTAAGAGGTGGGATGAAAGCGGTTTCTCATAATTGCTTTTATAATCGTTATTCATGCTTGA
>JAGACN010000196.1 GCA_017614095.1 Clostridia bacterium
GAGGCGGTCATCGCCAGGACCATGCCGAAGCAGTGGAACATGGGGACCTGGACCATCATGCGGTCGGCCGTCGACAGATCCATCCGGTCGCCGATGCACTTGCCGTTGTTGACGATGTTGTGGTGGGTCAGCATGACCCCTTTCGGGAAGCCGGTCGTGCCGGAGGTGTACTGCATGTTGCAGACGTCGTGCACGCCGACCGCTTCGGCCATGCGCGTGACCTCCTCCGCCGGAACGCGGTCGCTCAGCCGGAGCGCCTCCTCCCAGGTGATGCATCCGTTCTGCCGGTAGCCGACGGTCACGATGTTGCGCAGGAAGGGGAGTTTCTTCGCGTGGAGCGGATGTCCGGTCGGGTTGGTCTCCAGTTCCGGACAGAGCTGCGCCATGATCTCGTCGTAGCGGGCGTCCCGGTTTCCTTTTTCCATGATCAACGTATGCGTGTCCGACTGCCGGAGCAGGTACTCCGCTTCGTGGATCTTGTAGGCCGTGTTCACGGTCACCAGCACGGCGCCGATCTTCGTCGCCGCCCAGAAGGAGATGTACCACTGGGGCAGATTGGAGGCCCAGACGGCGACGTGGCTGCCGGCCTTCACGCCGAGGGCGATCAGGGAGCGGGCGAACCGGTCAACGTCGTCCCGGAACTGCGAATAGGTGCGTGTATAGTCGAGGGTGGTATAGCGGAAGGCGTACTGGTCCGGGAAATGGGCGCACATGGTGTCCAGCACCTGGGAGAAGGTCTTTTCGATCAGCAGATCCTTCTTCCAGACGTATTTTCCCGTGCCGGCCTTGTTCTCGTAGAGCGTCGGCGAATTCCGGCGGGGGTCGTCCAGCCGGCTCATGAACGTCTGGTAGTGCGGGAAGATCACGTGCACGTCGTTCAGGTCGCTCATCCAGTCCGGATCCCATTCGAGACTCAAAAAGCCGTCGAAGTTGACGGAGCCCAGCGCGCGCAAAAAATCCTGCATAGGCAGGACGCCTTCGCCGGCCAGCGTGAATCCGCCGTCCTCGTCCGCGTCTTTCACGTGCACGTGCTTGACGTAGGCGCCGAGGTTCGTGATGGAGTCCTGGGGGCTTTCGCCGTGTTCGGTATACGGATAGTAGAGATCCCACAAAGCGCCCAGGCTGTCGCTCGCGAACTCGTTGAGCAGTTCGCGCAGATGGCCCGTGTCGGCATACAGACCGACCGTTTCCAGAAGGAGGGTCACGCCGTCTTTTTCCGCTTCTTCGATGGCGCCGGACAGGAACGCGCGGACGGAAGCGTCGGCTTCCGTCTGTCCGCCCGCTTTGGCCGTCGCGCGAAGCCGGATGTACGGGACGCGGAGCTTCCGCGCCGCTTTCAGGCAGACCAGCAGTTCCTGCATGCCTTCGGACGAAACGGTCCTGTCCCCGATATCCGTCACCAGATCGATGCAGGGCACCTGCAGCCGGTTCTCCGTCAGCATGCGGTAGGCTTCGCCGAGATCCTTTCCCAGTTCGTTCTCGTCGTGGATCTCGATGCCGTCGAAGCGGTATTCGGACGCGAGCCGGACGAACCCGGCCAGATCGAATCCCTTCCAGCGGTTGGTCGAAAAGGACAGTCGCATATCAGTCCTCCTCGCTCAGGATCTTGTTGAGCGCGCTGACGTAGGCGTGGATGCTGGATCCCACGATATCCGTGGACAGTCCGATGCCGGAATACAGCTTGCCGCCCGCGCGCAGCTTGACGATGGCTTCGCCCATGGCCTCCCGTCCTTCGGTGACGGCGCGGATCTGGAAATCGTCCAGTTCGAAGTGATGGCCGATGACCGATTCGATCGCGCGGAAGCTGGCATCGATGGGGCCGTCTCCCAGGCTGAGCCCGTGGAGCTCCCGTCCGTCCTTTTCCAGACAGACCTGCGCTTCTGACGAAAAGAGATTGCCGGTGGTGATGACGAAACTCTTGAGTTTGTAGACCGGCGCGACCTGTACGGCCGAACCGGCGACGATGGCTTCCAGTTCCCGTCTTCCGATGGGTTTCTTGGCGCTCAGCCGGGTGAAGTCCTCGAAAACGCGCGCCATGTCTTCGGCGCCCAGGTCGTATCCGAGCTTGGCGACGGCGGAAGAGACGGTCTGCAGATCGTCTTCCTTGTTCAGCGTGAACTCTTCGCCGGGCAGGACCTGCGAGGGAGCGCGGACCGTCCGGACGGGATGCAGCATCTGTTCGATCGATTCGCAGGAATGGGAAAGGACCGCATGGTCGAGAGACGTCCGGCATTTCAGGATGCCGCTCTTGCTGCGGAACACGGCCGCGACCGCTTCCAGCGAGGGAAGGGACGGGAATCCGACGGCGGTCTTGATCATGGTGAAGCCTTCGTCCAGACCCTTGACCGCGCAGGCGACGCCGAGCCCGGACGTATTGGAGAATTCACAGGATAGAGTCAGGTTTTCGGTTTGCGGCTGCAGGTCCGGCGTCCGCAGCGTCAAGGCCACGTTCGAAAGCAGGACGCTCACTTCCTCCGTCAGCATGCTGCCTTCGCTGTCGCACAGGCAAAGGGAGGTCGCGCCCGCTTTGACCGCCGCCACGGCAGCGGCCGTCAGGAAGCTTTGATCCGCGCGCGTCGCGTCCAGCGCGACGAACTCCACCTCGGTGCAGAGGGCCCTGGCTTCGGTGACCAGCTCGGCGATCAGCTGCAGCAGCGCGTCGGGTTTCCGGTGGCAGACGTATTCCATCTGGACCGTGGAGACCGGCACGGCGACGCTCAGGATGGGGCGGGAAGAGGTGCAGACGGCGTCCCACGCGTCCCGGACGGACGCTTTATCCAGTCCGACCCGGCAGGAGACGGCCGCGTGTTTCATGAGCGGGCAGATGGTATGCAGGAACAGTTTGTCCGCGCGGGACCCGGAATAGGTCCCGGTCTCGATGACGTCGACGCCCATGCCGTCCAGCAGTCTGGCGATCTCGACCTTTTCCCGGAATCCGGGCTGCTCGGGCAGATCGGCGCATTCGCGCAGGGTGAGGTCGCAGATGGTCACGTGTTTCATGATGAAAATCTCCTTTCGGGTGGACGGAGTCCGGCAAAAGAAGGCCGGTCTTTGCAAAAAACAGAGCCTGCAGCGTCCGTACGCCGCAAGCTCATTCAGGCAATGGATCCGTTCGGGAGAAAAACCGAAGTCCCGAAGGAAAGGCGAACGCTTGCACGACAAAGGACGCGATCAGTCTTTCGGTATGAGACCGATCACGCATAGGAGCAGGGCGATGCGGCTGCCGGTGCGCTTCATGGCGTTCTCCTTTTTGTTTTTGGTAAATCGATGGAACGAGTCTACCACGCTTTAATGGTAAAGTCAAGCAATATCTTGTATAAATCGTTGCAAACAGCGGGTCGAAACCCCGTTTTTTCCCCGAAATCAGGCGCGGAAGGCCTCACCGGAGAGGACGGCGGCGATCGAACCGGCAAGCAGCCGGTGTCCGTTCGCGTCCGGATGGGCTCCGTATTTCGCTTTCCACGGCTCGGCCGGGGAAACGGACAGGAACGGATGCGTCTTGACGACCGCCCGGACGAAGCGGGAAAGCTCGTCTTCGATATAGTAGCAGACGTCTTCCCAGACAGCCCTTTGCTTTCCGGCATAATCGAACGGCGGCGGGGTCAGCAGACAGACGGCGCACCCGTTTTCGCGCAACGCTAAGACC
>JAGACN010000197.1 GCA_017614095.1 Clostridia bacterium
CAAACCGACCTCCTTCTCCCCGGTCCTCGCGCTGATCGGCATCGTGCTCGTCCTGTTCAGCAAGCGCCGCAAGCGCACCGAGATCGGTATGGTGCTGCTCGGCTTCGCGACCCTGATGTTCGGCATCGCCACCATGTCCTCGTCGGTTGCCGGACTCAGCCATTCGGAGGGATTCGCGTCCGCGATGACCACCTTTTCCAACCCGGCGCTGGGCGTTCTGCTCGGAACGGGACTGACCGCGCTCATCCAGTCCTCCTCCGCTTCGGTCGGCATCCTGCAGGCGCTCGCCGTGACCGGCAAGATCACGTTCGCCACGGCCATTCCCGTCCTGCTCGGTCAGAACATCGGCGCGTGCATCACGGCAATGATCGCCTCCATCGGCGCGCCGCGTGACGCCAAACGCGCCGCGCTGACGCATCTGCTGTTCAACCTGATCGCCAAGACGCTGGTCGTGGGACTGTTCTACGCCGCGGTCGCGCTCTTCTCGCTCACCTTCATAAACGATCCCGTATCGATCATGGACATCGCCGTTCTTCATACCGGCATGAACGTGATCGCCGCGCTGATCGCGATGCCGTTCGCCAAGCCGATGGCGAAGCTGACCGGACTGCTGGCGCGCGGCAAAAACGAGACCGGCCCCTTCCGCAGCCTGGACGATCATATGCTTACCACGCCGGACGTCGCGCTGTCCAACTGCGACGCGGTCGTCCGCGAGATGGCCGAACTGGCCGTGAAAGCGATGCAGAGCGCCATCCGCATCCTGCATCACTACTCCCCTGAAGTCGCGCAGGAGATCCGGCAGAAGGAAGACCTGATCGACCAGTACGAAGACCACGCCGGCTCCTATCTGATCAAGATCTCCGCGCAGCCAATCAACGAAAAAGCCAGTGCGGAAGCCGCCATGCTGCTCCGTCTCATCGGAGACTTCGAACGGATCTCCGACCACGCCGTCAATCTGGTGGAGTCTGCCGAGGAAATGAAAGACAAAAAGATCCGGTTCTCCGCCGAAGCCGAGCAGGAACTGCTCACGCTGGAGAACGCTGTGGACGAGATCCTGTCCATCACCCTCAACGCCTACCTGCAGCATCGCATGGAAGACGCGGAACTGGTGGAGCCGCTGGAGCAGGTCATCGACCTGTGCCGCGAGCAGATCCGTCTGAACCACACCATCCGGCTTCAGAAAAGCGAATGCACGCTGGAGCACGGATTCATCCTGTCGGATATCCTGACCAACCTGGAGCGCGTTTCCGACCATTGTTCGAACATCGCCGGCTGCATCCTGGAGACCGGGCATGACGAACTGGACATGCACCGCTATCTGGGCGCCGTCCGCACGACGAGCGAGTCATACGTTCGATCCTACAATGCTTACGCGGAAAAATATTTCATCCCCGCAAGTCCCGCCAAAGGAGGCCCGCAATGATCGATCCTTCCGTCTATTCCTTCATCCCGGTCGTCACGCTGAAAGAACTGAAAGACACGGCCCCGACCCTGTCCGCTCTGTGTGAAGGCGGACTGCCGGTCGCGGAGATCACATTCCGCACTGCGTGCGCGGAAGAGGCCATCCGGCTGGGCCGCGAAACCTTTCCGGACATGCTCATCGGCGCCGGTACGGTCATCAACGAGGAGCAGTGCGTCCGCGCGCTGGACGCCGGGGCGCGCTTCATCGTCTCGCCCGGACTCGGGAAGGAGATCGCGGCCGTCTGCGCGGAGCGCGGCGTTCCCTACTACCCCGGCTGCGTAACGCCCACGGAGATCATGGAAGCGTTGCGGCTGGGACTGACCGTTCTGAAATTCTTTCCGGCCGGCGTTTACGGCGGGCTGAAAGCCCTCAAGGCGCTGTCCGCGCCCTTCCCGCAGGTCACGTTCATCCCGACCGGCGGGATCGACACGTCCAATCTGAACGACTATCTGGCCTTCGACAGGGTGAAAGCCGTCGGCGGCACATATCTGCTGAAAGGAGACATCAGGGCGAATACCGAAGCTTTGATGAAACAGATCTCATGCATACGATCGTAACGCTGGGTGAAATCATGCTCCGGCTGCAGCCGGAAAACCATCTCCGTTTCCTGCAGGCCGACCGGTTCGAAGCCACGTTCGGCGGCGCGGAAGCGAACGTCGCCGTCAGTCTGGCCCATTTCGGCGAGCACGCCGTTTACGTCACGAAGCTGCCGGATCAGGAGATCGGACAGATGGCCGTCAACGCCTTGCGGAAATACGGGGTGGACGTCCGGGAGATCGTCCGGGGCGATAGCCGCGTGGGCATCTACTATTGCGAAAAAGGCGCCAGCCAGCGGCCGAGCAAGGTGCTGTACGACCGCGCGCATTCCGCGTTCGCGGATTCCGATCCGTCCGATTACGACTGGGACCGCATCCTGGACGGCGCGTCCTGGCTGCACGTCACGGGCATCACGCCCGCGCTGTCGGACGCGTGCGCGGAGATCACTCTTCAGGCCTGCAAAAAGGCCAAGGAGAAGGGACTGACCGTCTCCACGGACCTGAACTACCGGAAAAAGCTGTGGACCCGCGAGCAGGCCGGCCGCGTCATGCGGGAAGTCTGCAAATACGTCGACGTGTGCATCGCGAACGAAGAGGACGCGAAAGACGTCTTCGGCATCGAAGCGACCAATACGGACATCGAAAGCGGAAAGCTGAACCGGGACGGATACATCGAAGTCGCCCGCAAACTGACGGATTCGTTCGGATTCTCCGCCGTGGCCGTCACGCTGCGCGAAAGCCTGTCGGCAAGCGACAACCGCTGGAGCGGGCTGCTGTATACCGGCAGTCGGGCGTATTTTTCCAAGACCTACGACATCCATATCGTCGACCGGGTCGGCGGCGGAGACAGCTTCGGAGCCGGACTCATTTACGCGCTGTCGAACGGCGAAGAGCCGCAAACCGCCATCGAATTCGCCGTGGCCGCCTCCTGCCTGAAGCATTCCGTGGAAGGTGACTTCAACATGGTCTCCCTTCAGGAAGTCCGGCAGCTGGCCGCCGGCAACGCCAGCGGACGCGTACAGCGCTGACAACCATACTACAAACGGAGGATGCATCATCCATGCCGACTCTCACATCCGGATCCCTGACCCTGCTTCTGTCCGACGAAGCCGACCGCGTCGCCTGGTCCTGTCCGGAGACCCCTTTGCGGGAAAGCCCGCAGGCGGATTTCTGGCGCTGCTATGCCGACGACGGATACGAGCGCGAAATGACCGTCCGGTCCTCCCGGCAGCGCGGGAAAGCCGTTCGGGACGGAGATACCCTGACCGTCACCTACGACCGGCTGACTGCCGATAACGGCAGGGTTTTTGACGTCCGCCTGACCGTTACCGTCCGGGCGTGCACGACCGTCCGGCCGGGATTCCTGTTTACCGGAAAGATCGACAACCTGTCTTCGGAACCTTTGCGCATCAACGAACTGCAGCTGCCGCTGGTCGATCTGGAGCACGGCTGCGGCGGGCGGAACGAGGACGACGTCCTTTACCAGATGAACGGGCTGGGCTGGAAAACGCCCGATCCGTGGGACCGCATCCGCAACGTCTGCCACACCGAATACATTGCCTCCGACAACCACGTCGTCTGGAACGCCATGCGGTATCCGGGCGACGCCGCGATGAGCTGGTTCGGCCTGCAGACCGGAGACCGGTTCCTGTATCTTGGGAAGCACAGCCCGGTCCTGCACATCTGCGCGATGGCCGCGGGCGTCTCCCCGCGGAACGCGGATCCGCGCCTGCTGCTGACCATTTCCCAGTTTCCCTTCGCGAAACGCGGAGAGACCGTTACGGTCAGCGACGTTTTCCTGGCGCTCTGCGACGGCGACTGGACGGCCGGCTCGGACATCTACGGGACCTACGCGCGTCAGACCTGGTACCGTCCGCCGGAACTGCCGGACTGGGTGAAACGGATCACCGGCTGGCAGCGGATCATTCTCCGGCATCAGTTCGGCGAGATCCAGTTCCGCTATTCGGATCTTCCGGACGTCTACCGGAACGGCGCGCGGTACGGATTGAACATGCTCATGGTCTTCGGCTGGTGGAAAGGCCGGTTCGACAACGGCTATCCGGTCTACGAGCCGGACGACGGGCTGGGCGGCGCGGACGAGCTCCGCAAAGCCATCAAGGAGATCCGCGACATGGGCGGCTACGTCGCCCTCTATACGAACGGCCAGCTGATCGACGTGAATACGGACTACTACCGCACCGTCGGCAAGGACGTCTGCCGGATCGATATCGACGGAAACGACTACCGCGACCACTACCGGTTCGGCAACGACGGACTGACGCTGCGCGCGTTCGGATACAAATCCTTCGTGACGGCCTGCCCGGCCAACGAGGAGTGGCAGCGGATGCTTCTGGAGCACGAAAAACTGAAATTCGATTTCGGCTGCGACTCCGCCTTCTTCGACCAGATCGGCGGCGCGGCCCCGCTCCCCTGCTTCAACGAATCCCATCTGCACGGACCCCGTCCGGACGCCTGCGAGGAATGGCGCGTGGAAGCCTTCCGAAAGATGTTCGCCGCCTGCCCGGAAGGAAAGGCCATCGGGACCGAAATGGTCAACGACATGATCCTGCCCTACGTGCACTACATCCACGGCATCCAGACCGGCGCCGTCTACGTGCCGGGCAATTTCCCGCAGATGTTCCAGCGCACCTTCCCGGAAGTCGTGCAGACCGACCGTTTCGTCCACGACGACAAGGACGGGACGGACGCGGCGCTCGGACACGCATTCGTCCGCGGCTACCGGTTCGACGTCTCCCCGTGGCGGGGACGCACGCAATTGAGCGAGCTCCCGTCGCTGGCCGGGAAGATCGGCCGGATCCTGGAACTGAAACAGGCCTACGCGCCCTATTTCTACGGCGGCAGACAGGTCTTCGACCAAACGCCGGACCTGCCTTCCTGCATCGGATACGGCGTCTTCGAACATGAGGACGGCGGCAGCAGGATCCTGGCACTCTGGAACAATTCCGACCGGGAGCAGACCTTCCCGGTCGAAGACAAAACCATAACGATGAAACCGCAGGAGGTTACGGTATGTTTGATCTGACAGGAAAAATCGCACTGGTCACGGGTTCGTCCCGCGGCATCGGCAAAGGCATCGCGCTCGCGTTCGCGGAACAGGGTGCGGACGTCATCGTGAACAGCGCCAGCAGCCCGGACGCCGCCGAAGCGACGGCGGAAGCCATCCGCGCGAAAGGCCGGAAGGCGTGGGTCTTCTGCGCCGACGTCAGCGAGGAGGACCAGGTCCAGGGCATGTTCGACCGCATCCGTTCGGAATGCGGACGGCTGGACATCCTCGTCAACTGCGCCGGAACGTCGCAGGACAAGGACATCTTCGATATGACCAAACAGGACTGGGACCGCATCATCAAGACGAACCTGACCAGCGGCATGCTGTGCAGCAAGCAGGCGATGGAAATGATGCGCGAGCAGAAATACGGACGCATCATCTTCATCTCCTCCGTCGTCGCGGAACGCGGCGCGCTTTTCGGACACGTCCATTACGCAGCCACCAAGGCCGGCCAGATCGGCATCGTCAAGTCCATGGCGCGCACCGGGGCGCCGCTGAACATCACCGTCAACGCGATCGCGCCCGGACTGATCCGCACGGAGCTCCTCGTCAAAACGCACGGCGAGGAAGGCGTGAAGGAACTCGGCGCGAACATCCCGCTCGGACTCGGCAGACCCGAAGACGTCGGAGCGGCGGCCGTCTATCTGGCGAGCGACGAAGCCGGCTATGTGACCGGCGCGACCGTCGACGTCAACGGCGGGGCCAACTTCCGATGAAGATCACGCGGCTCGGCCAGGCGGGACTGCTCTTCGAAACGGCGCGGACGACCGTCCTCGCGGACCCGTATTTCTCGGACAGCGCGTTCGCCGTCTCCGGCGTGCACCGCAAAAAGGAAGTCCCAGAACGGGCGAAGGACATCCGGCCGGATCTGCTGCTTTTGACGCACGACCACATCGACCACTACGATCCGGAAACGGTCCAGTCGTTCGTGAACGCATCCACCCGTGTGACGGTGCTGTCCCCGGACAGCGTCTGGCGCCGGGTGCGCGAGCTGGGCGGCGACAACAATTTCGTCCGTATGGAGCCGGGCGTCACCTGGACGGAAAAGGACGTCACGGTCACGGCGCTGACCGCGCGGCATTCCGACCCGTACGCGATCGGATTCGCACTGGAAGCGGAAGGGCTCCGGATCCTGATCACGGGCGACACGCTTCTGGATCTGGACTGGCGCGTCCCGGCCGGATTCGAACGGCCGGATTTCCTGTTCCTCCCGATCAACGGGCGCGGGAACAACATGAACGCGGCCGACGCGGCGAAACTCGCACGCGCGCTGAACGCGAAGCACGCCGTTCCGGTCCATTACGGCATGCTGGACGACTGCTCGCCGGACGCGTTCGACTACGAAGGAAAAGCCGTACTGGAAGACGGCGTCGAATACGACATACAGGAGAACGAACTGTGAAGATTACGGATATCAGACCGTTTGTGGTGGACTGCTTCCGCACGAACTGGGTCTTCATCAAAGTCTATACGGACGAAGGCATCGACGGCGTCGGCGAAGCGACGCTGGAATACAAGGAAAAAGCGCTCCTGGGCGCTGTCGAGCACGCGAAGGAAGCGCTGGTCGGAAAGGACCCGAGCCGCATCGAGCAGCTGACGCACGACCTCTACCGGGACGCCTACTGGCGCGGCGGCGCCGTGCTCATGTCCGCTTTGTCCGGCATCGAGTGCGCGCTCTGGGACATCAAGGGAAAAGCGCTCGGCGTCCCCGTCTATGAACTGCTGGGCGGAAAGATGCGCGACGATGTCCGCATCTACGTCAACGGCTGGTTCGCCGGCGCGAAAACGCCCGACGAATTCGGCAGAAAAGCGGCGGAAGCCGTCAAGCGCGGCGTGACCGCCATGAAGTGGGACCCGTTCGGAAAGAACTTCTTAGAGATTTCCAACGCGGATCTGACGAAGGCGCTGGAATGCGTGGACGAAGTCCGGAAAGCCGTCGGCCCCTCCGTCGATCTGCTGATCGAGGGTCACGGCCGCTTCGACGTGCCGACCTCCATCCGCATCGCGAAAGAACTGGCACCCTTCAAGCCGCTGTTTTTCGAGGAACCGACTCCTCCGGACAATCTGGACGCGCTCAAGCGGGTGCGGGACAACTCCCCCGTCGCCGTCAGCGCGGGCGAGCGTCTGTACGGCCTGCGCTCCTTCCGCGAGCTGCTGGACCGGAAAGCGGTCGACTACATCCAGCCGGACGTCTCCCACGCGGGAGGCATTCTGGAACTCCGGAAAATCGCGGCGCTCGCCGAAGCGGACTACATCCCCTTCGCGCCGCACAACCCGTCCGGTCCGGTCGCGAACGCCGCGACGCTTCAGCTGGCCGCCTGCTGCCAGAACTTCAGCATCCTGGAGATCATGTACAGCGACGTGACCTACCGCGCGGACGTCACGGACGAACAGCTGACGTACAAAGACGGCCGGATCGCGATCCCGGACAAACCCGGCCTCGGCATCAACCTGAACGAGGAGGCATGCCTGGAGCATCCTTACAAGGTGCATACCCTTCGCCACTACACCGGCGCGCTGACGGACATCCGTCCGCCGGAAACCGCTTTCTACTTCTGAACCGCAACGGAGAGCCTCCCTGCCCGGCTCTCCTTTTTTCGTCCCCGAAGCTGTTTCCTATTGCACTTTTTCCGTTCGTTTGGTAGAATGAGCGCAGAGAGGCCGCGACGCGGCCCGACCGTTCCGTAATCATTTTCAGATAGCATGGAGGAAGCCATGGAAGACTTAATGAAAAACATCATCAACATTGCCACGACATCCGGAGGCCATATCCTGCTCGCGATCGTCGTCGCTGTGGTCGGCCTGCTGCTGATCAAGTTTCTGGTCAAGCTCGCAAACCGCTATCTTTCCAAGTCGAAACTCGATCCGCAGGCGGTCCGGATCATTCTGCTGGTGGCCAAAATCGTTCTCTACCTCGTCCTTCTGATCGCGGTCATCGAGATCCTCGGCGTGCCCATGACCAGCATCACGGCCCTGGTCGCTTCCTGCGGTCTGGCCATCGGACTGGCTTTCCAGGGGGCGCTGTCCAATCTCGCGGGCGGATTCCTGATCCTGATCTTCCGGCCGTTCAAGGTCGGCGACTACATCGAAGCGACCGGCACGGAAGGCGTCGTCAAGGGGATGAACATCTTCTACACGCGGCTCGCCACGCTGGACAACCGGATCGTATTCGTCCCGAACGGCGATCTGATGGGATCGAACGTGACCAACCTCACGTACGAGGACGTGCGGCGCGTGGATCAGAGCTTCAAGATCACGAACGACATCGACCAGGAACTGGTCAAGACGGTCCTCACGGAAGCCGTGACCGGAACGCCCGGCGTACTGGAGGAGCCCGTGCCCTTCGTCCGGCTGACAGAGGTCGATGACGACACCTACATCTTCACCATCCGCGCCTGGTGCAAGACGCCGGACTACTGGCCGACCTATTACGACCTGATCGAGCGCTGCAGCAAGGCACTGAGCGACAACGGCATCGACGATCCCGAAGAACGGATCGCGGTCCGCATCGTCAACGAAGAAAACAAGGAGCAGGAATGATCAGAAAAACCGCCGGGAACGCGAGGAAACGGACCCGGTTCCGTATGCAGTCCGGCTTTTGACGGAACAAAACAAAAAAAGAGCCTTGCGCTCTTTTTCTGTTCCCGAGAAATAACCTGACTTATATGAATAAGCGGATTATTGATTGTTTCTCTTCGCGGCGAAGCATTCGCTGCAAAGCACCGGTCTGTCGGTCGTCGGCTGGAAGGGAACTTTCGCTACCTTGCCGCATTCCGCGCAAACGGTTTCAAACATCTCTCTGGGCTGTCTTGCAGCGT
Source organism: Clostridia bacterium (assembly GCA_017614095.1). The sequence goes on from JAGACN010000197.1 coordinate 8,884, forward strand.
TCTTGCGAGCGTCTCTGCAAGCTTTGCATCTCTGCGGTTCGTTCTGGAAGCCTTTTTCCGCATAGAATTCCTGCTCACCGGCGGTGAACACAAATTCCTGACCACAGTCTTTGCAAACCAAAGTCTTGTCTTCGTACATGTGCCTACTCCTTGTTAGATTTTAATATAATCCGCTTTTCGCGCGGCCGCGCGGAAAGGAATTACCTGTTTCAGTGGGGCCGGACCCGTTTTTGTTTGACATTATCCGGTCAAGATCGTGTGCAGTTTTCTGCGGATGCGCGTGATCGCGTTCGCGATGCTCTTTTCATCCTTGTCGAGCAAAGCGGCGATCTCCGCGTAGCTCATATTCGCCAGATAGCAGTGAAACACGTTCTTTTCAAATGCGGATAATACGGAAAAAATCTTGTTGTACAAAATGGAGCTGCTTTCCCGATCAATCAAAGCGGATTCCGGCGTCTCGCCGGAAGGCAGGTCTTCTGCCGCGGCATCCCAGGACACAGGGTTGCTGGTCAGTCGTCTGGACTCTTTCCGTAAGGCGCTGACCAAAGCGTTTCGGATACAGGAGGAAGCATATGTCTTGAAAGAGGCGGACGACTCGTCATAGGTCCGGACGGCGCGCAGGAGTCCGATCAGGGCTTCCTGCATATAGTCGTCTTCGTCTCCGCCGGAAATGCCGAACCGGTTCAGGTACCAGTAAATCAGCTTGCGGTAACGCTGCGCCAGTTCGTTGAAGGCAAGATTGTCGCCCGCCCGCGCGCGGAGCACGAGGTCCAGGACCTCCTCATCCGCGGGAACGGTTTGTTTCGTCTGCCTGTTTTCCGAAGCGCTCAATTCCGACAAAGACCTCTACCCTTTCATTCAGAAAAAATTATACTCAATCAAAACCGTTTGTCAATATTTTTTGAAAAATTTGTGAACTTTTGCCCCTTTTCGAGTAACTGTTCAGCCTTAACCGATAGAAAATCCAAAAATCGGTTTTGATGATTGGAATATGGAGAGAATGACGTTATACGGATTCATGCCAAGTCTTTTCGCCGTTTCGATGACAGAAAGGATATTGG
>JAGACN010000198.1 GCA_017614095.1 Clostridia bacterium
GAACTGCCACTTCCGGCCGGTCGGGAATCCGCCGCCGCCTCTGCCGCGCAGTCCGGATTTGCTGATGACGTCGATGACTTCCTGAGGCGTCATTTCGGTCAGCACTTTGCCGAGTGCCTCGTAGCCGCGCATCGCGATGTATTCTTCGATGTTTTCGGGGTCGATGACGCCGCAGTTCCGGAGCGCCAGCCGCATCTGGGTCTTGTAGAATGCGGTCTCGTTCAAAGAAGTCGCCTGAGCGGGAGCCTCTTCCGCTTTAACGGCGGGATCGTTGTAGATCAGCCGCTGGACGGGACGGCCCTTCAGCAGATGCTCCTCCACGATCTCCGGAACGTCTTCCGGGGTCACGCGGGAATAGAAGGTGCCTTCGGGGTAGACAATCATGATCGGACCGAGGGCGCAGAGCCCGAAGCATCCGGTATGTACGATCTTGACCTCATCCTGCAGGCCGCGGTTTTCCAGCTCTTTCGTCATCGCCTCGCGGACAGCGGCGCTGCCGGAGGACGTACAGCCGGTACCGGCGCATACTAACACATGTGCACGAATCATTCTTCAGTTCCTCCGTATCCTTACTGATTGTTCCCAATGGTGAATTCGGCGACGGGCTTTCCGTTCTTGATGTGCTCCTCGACCACTTTCCGCGCTTTGTCGGGGTTCATCTTCACGTAGGTGACCTTCTCTTTGCCGGGTTCGAACACCTCGACGACGGGCTCGAACTGGCAGATGCCGATGCATCCGGTCTGCGTGACGGTCGCCTTGGAGGAAAGACCCTGGTTTGCGACCTCTTCGACAAAGGTGTTCAAAACAGGTCTCGCTCCGGCGGAGATCCCGCAGGTCGCCATACCGACGACGATCCGGATCTCACCCGCGTTCTCACGGAGAGCCATTTTGTTCGCCATTTTTTCACGAATGGCGGCAAGTTCTTCCAATGATTTCATACTTGGTTCCTTTCCTGATTGAGTGGATTCTATCATTTCTTTTTATTTCGTTGAGTCCTGTGCGGCTTCCCTGTACTGTTCGGTCAGGTTGCCGCGGATCCAGACCAGTATTTCCGGCTCGCTGAGCGGAATGTCTCCGAGCATCGCCCGGAGTTCGCGCGTATCCATTTCCACTTCCCCTCCCGGGAGCGAATGGCGATACACGATATTCACGTCTCCGCACCCCTGGATCAGCGTGCAGACGGTGGAGACGACATCCCCCAGCGGGGTGAAGTCCAGATGCTGTTTGTAGAAGAGGCCGCTGATGACCGTTCCGTGCCGGTCCGGCGACAGGTCTTCCGGAACGCTTTCCAGTTCCAGGCAGCCGCCCGTCTGCTCCGCGGCCAGTTTGAAAAACGGAATGCCCAGCCCGACTTTTCTCGTTTTGCGGGACGTACAGAAGGGGTCGGTCACCCGTTCGACCATCTCCGCGCTCATGCCGCACCCGTTGTCGCGGACGGTGATCCGCAAAGCGTCGTCCGTCTCGTCCAGCAAAATCTCGACAAGCGAACTTCCCGCAGTCAGTGAATTCTGCGCGATATCCAGGATGTTCAGTGACAGTTCTTTCACGTTTTACGTCTCCAATTCTCCGCGCAGATACCGGAACAGCTGATGACGGACAAACGCGCTGCTGTAGGGCTCGTCCGTAAGTTCCAGCCCGTTGACGGCCTCGCTGATGTTCCACAGATAATGGGCGTCGCTGTCGGTCACGGACCGTTTGCCCCGCAAAGAGGGATACTGTTCCTCCAGCGCTTTTCTGTCCGCGTTTCCGGAGTACTCGACGACCGGGAAAGCGGGACTGGACGGAAGATCGCCGAGAATGCCCAGTATGCCGTTGGCGGGACGATCCACGTGCGCCGGGAAGCAGAACGCGCCGTAGGACGAAGCCAGTTCGAAGGCCTCCTCGATCGGCAGCGTGGTCGCCGGCGGCAGCAGCAGAGGCTCCGTTCCGGCCGGTTCGTCCGATTCGTTCAGATAGATCTGATTCCCGAAGATCTCGGGTTTGTTTCTGACAGGCAGCCGATAGGCTTGAAAAGCCCTGTCGAACGCCTCGGCCTTCTCCAGTTCCTCGAACAGGCAGACCATATGGATCTCTTCGGAGGTCGTCAGTTCCATCCCGGCGACGGGGATCAGCCCGTTCTGTTTGCAGGCCGTGAAAAACGGACGGCAGTTCCCGCAGGAATTGTGGTCGGTCAGCGCGACGATCTGCAGGCCTTTCAAAGCGGCCATGCCGGCGATGTTGAACACGGTCATGTCGTCGTCCCCGCAGGGAGACAGACAGGAATGAATATGCAGGTCGTAAAAATATCTGCTCATAGGAGAGAACCGAGCAGGAGGCATGTCTCGTAAGTCGGAAGTTCCGTCTTCAGCAGATTGATGCCTTTTTCCTCCGCGGCGGCGACGATCTCGTCCGGCGCTTCCGCGTCTTCGCTCAGGACGACGCAGGAAAGGTCGAGCAGCGACGCGACCGCCAGTACGTTGATGTTCGTCATAATGGTCACGAACACCTGTCCTTCGGACGCGCGGCCCATCACCCAGCTGAGGAGATCCCCCGCATATACGCCGTCGACCGTCCGGTCTCCGTCCGGCATGGACAGGATCCGGAATCCGGCCCTTTCCGCCAATTCACGAACGGTCATTGAACCTCTCCTTCTTCCGCCGCGCGCAGTTTTTCACGCATCACGGCGATGCAATCCTCGTAACGGGCCGTTCCGCGGACGACATCCTCCGCAAACGCGCGGCAGGTCGGCGATCCGCAGGATCCGCAGTCCAGTTCGGGCAGCGTCGCAAACACGCGCTCGACGTCCTGCATGATCTTGATCGCCTCTTTCCGGCTTTCGTCAAACCGGGACACATGGCCGTATTCGCGGTTCAGGTCGATATCGTAACGTTCCGGGATACCGACCGGCGGATCGCTTTCCAGCGGATGGTTCCGCGAAACAGGCAGGTACCGTTTGATGTTGCGCAGCCGCACGCGCGCGATGTAGGGATTTTCGACCGTCATCACGCCGCCCACGCAGCCGCCGGCACAGGCGTTCAGTTCGACGAACGACAGGTTCGGATGCGATTCGATCTCGATATCCTCCAAGACCTTCATAACGTTCTCGATGCCGTCGACGGCCATATAGTGATCGTTCATCAGCGAAGAAGCTTCTCCTCCGCTGGACGCCCAGCTCAAGCCGACCATTCCGGTCCGGGAGGGCGTTTCGGTCAGCCCGATCTTTTTCATCGCGTTCAGGAGTTCGAAATAGACGTCGCTGACGGAGACGATCATATCCACGTTGCTGTCGCGCCCGTCCAGATTGTTCTTGACGTAGCTGACTTTGGCGGGACAGGGGGAAATGAAGACCGTCAGGATGTCGCCGTCTTTCAGTCCCGGGTGCTCTTTTTTCGCTTTTTCGCGCGCAAGCATGCCCGCGATCTCCATCGGCGGGAACATCGGAAGAAGGTTGTCCGTCAGCGTCGGGAACCGCAGCCGGACCAGACGGATGACGACCGGGCACGCCGAACTGATGACGGGAAGGGGGATATCCTTCCTTTTCATATACCGGCGGGTGTATTCCGTGACCAGCTCCGCCGCGCAGGCGACTTCAAACACATCGTCGAAGCCCATCTCCTTCAATCCGGCGACGATGTAATCCGGGTCTTCCAGGTTTTCGAACTGACCGAACAGTGTCGGCGCAGGAAGCGCAATTTTGTATTTCCCTTTCGGCATCGCAGACAGTTTGTCGAAGGACGCCTTCTTGGCTTTGTGCGGGCACTGCCGGATGCATTCGCCGCAGTCGACGCAGCGGTTGGAATTGATCACCGCATGACCGTCCCGGATCCGAATGGCTTCCGTCGGGCATCTCTTCAGGCAATGCGTACACCCTTTGCACTTGCTTACGTCCAGAATAACAGAGTGCTGGTAGTCCATACCCTACCCTCCTAAACGGCAACCGTCATTGTGATTTTGGTTCCTTCTCCGAGCTTGGTCTCGATCTCCATCGCGTCCGTATACCGTTTCATGTTCGGGAGGCCCATCCCCGCGCCGAATCCGAGCGACCGGATGTTGTCCGGCGCCGTCGAATAGCCTTCCTGCATCGCCAGTTCCACGTTCTCGATCCCGGGTCCGTGGTCCGTCAGGACGATGACGATCTTGTCTTCTTCGATATACAGTTCCGCTACGCCGCCGGAAGCGTGGATCACCATATTGATCTCGCCTTCGTACATGGCGATGGAAACGCGCTTGATGATCTCGGGCGAAAAGCCCACCCGGCGGAGGATCCGCTTGGTCTGTACACTGGCTTCGCCTGCGGATGTGAAATTATCCCCGTCCACATCAAACCGGTAATACAAACTCTCGTTACTCACGGGTGTCACCCTCGATCCGGTTCAGCCCGCCGGCATACAGCATGCCGCAGGCCTCGTACATCCGGAATTTAGTAGTCATGACGACGATGCCGCTGTCCTCCGCGACGCGGAGGATCTCCTCGGACGGCTTCTTGTTTCGCACGAAAACCACGCAGACCATATCCATCATTTCGGCGGTCCGGATCACCTGCGTATTCAGAAGGCCGGTCAGCAGCACCGCCTGATTCTTCACGTATGCGAGCACGTCGCTCATCATATCGCTGCCGCAGGCCGAAAAGACGTCGTTGTCCATCTGGTCTTCGCAGCAGAGGACCTGACAGTCCAGCAGCCGCGCGATTTCTGTCATTTTCATCGGAGTCTTCCTCCATCCGGTTTGCGGCTCAGATCAATACTTCGCCAGAATATCCTTGACGGCGTCGGGCGTCATGCGTCCGTAGACGTCGTCGTTGATCATCATGACGGGAGCGAGGCCGCAGCATCCCAGGCAGCGGGTATCGCGGATGGTGAACTTGCCGTCTTCCGTGGTTTCGCCCGTTTCGATGTTCAGTTCCTTCTTGACCGCGTCCAGAACGGAAGCAGCGCCCTTGACGTAGCAGGCCGTACCGGTGCAGACGCTGATGACGTTGTCTCCGGTCGGACGGAGCGAGAACTGCGCATAGAAAGTCGCGATGCCGAAGATGTCACTGACCGGCACGTTCATCTCATCCGAGATCAGCTCCATCGTCTCGTAAGGAAGATATCCAAACAGCGTCTGGGCTTTCTGAAGAATCGGCATCAGCGGGCCGTCCACATTCTTGTGCTCCGCGATGTACGCTTTCAGTTCGGCGGTCTTTTCTGCCATTTGTTCCTGTGTGAGTTTCATACGAATCCTCCAAAACTTTATGAATCAATCTTTTTACGTTCTTAAAGTTCCCTGCTTTCGGGCGATCCGCCCGGGCCGGGAAGGACAGGTCCTTTTTTTTTGACCATATCCAATTCATATTATCATATTTGATTACATATATCAAGCGAAAACTGATTTTTTGTTCCGTTCTTCCGGACTTTTTTGCATTTTTGTCGTTCCGTCGCCCTCTCATCCACGATACGGCCTTGTTTTTCGTCCGGAAATGTGCTATGCTGGACCCGGAAAAAGAAGGCGGAGGTTTTCGTATGGGCAATACA
>JAGACN010000199.1 GCA_017614095.1 Clostridia bacterium
ACGCAATGAAAAAAGAGCACGCGGCCGAGGTGATCGGCAGCAAACTGTCCCGCTATTTCGGCATTTCTCCGGAGGAAGCGGATGAAAAGCAAATGTTCGAAGCGGTGGTCATGTCCGTCCGCGACGTGCTGGCGCAGTACAACAAGGAACTGATCGCCAAGACCAAGCAGCAGAGCTCCAAACAGGTCTTCTATCTGTGCATGGAGTTCCTGATGGGCCGCACGCTGAAACTGAATCTCTGCAATCTCGGGCTGGAGGATGTCTACCGCGATATTCTGGCGGAGTATGGCTTCAAGCTGGAGGATATCTATGAACGCGAGCCGGATCCGGGCCTCGGAAACGGAGGACTGGGCAGGCTGGCGGCCTGCTTCATGGACGCGCTGGCGTCCCAGGACTATCCCGGAAAAGGATTCTCCATCCTGTTCGAATACGGCCTGTTCAAACAGCGCATCGTCGACGGGGAACAGATGGAGCTGCCGGACATCTGGCTGCCGGACGGCGGCGAATGCTGGCTGGTCCCGCGGCAGGACAAGAAAGTGGACGTCCGCTTCGGCGGCACCGTCCGCGAGGAATGGCGCGAAGACCATCTGGAGATCATCCACGAAAACTGCACGGTCGTGGAAGCCGTCCCGTACGACATGTTCCTGTCCGGCGCGGGCACCAAGACGGTCAACACCCTCCGTCTGTGGAAGGCGAGAGACCCCGACACCTTCGACATGCAGGCCTTCTCGCAGGGCCAGTACGTGAAGGCCGTGGAGGACCGCGCGATGGCGTCCGCCATCTCCAAGGTGCTCTATCCGGCGGACAACCATCACGAGGGCAAGCTGCTCCGCCTGTCGCAGCAGTATTTCCTGGTCTCCGCATCCCTGCAGAACATCCTCGGAACCCATCTCGCGCAGTACAAGACGCTCGCGAACCTGCCGGACAAGGTGGCCATCCACATCAACGACACCCATCCCGCGCTGGCCATTCCCGAACTGATGCGCATCCTGATGGACCAGCACCACTTCTCCTGGGAGGAGGCGTGGGACATCACGGTCCACACCATTTCCTACACGAACCACACGGTCCTGCCCGAAGCGCTGGAAGTCTGGAACGAAAGCCTGTTCGCCCTCAAGCTCCCGCGCATCCACATGATCATCAAGGAGATCAACGAACGGTTCTGCCGCGAGGCCTGGAACTGCAACGTGGGCGACTGGAACAAGGTCGGCCGCATGGCCATCCTGGACCACGGCATGGTCCATATGGCGAACCTGTCCGTCATCGGCTCCCACCACATCAACGGCGTGTCCGAACTGCATTCCGAGATCTTAAAGAAGAACCTCTTCAAGGATTACTACGATATGTATCCCCGCCGCTTCTGCAACGTGACGAACGGCATCGCGCACCGGAAATGGCTGTGCTACGCGAATCCCGCGCTGGCCGGACTGCTGGATGAGACCATCGGGCCCGGCTACCGGAAGAATCCGGACGAGCTGGAAAGATTCGCGGACTTCGCGAACGACAAATCCGTCCTGGACCGGCTGGACGCCATCAAGCAGGAAAACAAGCGCGCCTTCGCCGCTTACATGCATCAGACCAAAGGGCTGACCATCGATCCGGAAAGCGTCTTCGACGTGCAGGCCAAGCGGATGCACGAATACAAGCGCCAGCTGATGAACGCGCTGCACATCATCGACTGCTACCTGCAATTGAAGGACAACCCGGACCTGGACGTCCGCCCGAAGACCTTCCTGTTCGCCGCGAAAGCCGCGCCCGGCTACTATTTCGCCAAGGACGTTCTGCGCCTGATCTGCTACATCGGCGCGGAGATCGACAAGGATCCGGTCTTACGGAAAAAGATCCGCGTCCTGTTCCTGGAGAACTACAACGTCACGCTCGCGGAGCATCTGATCCCCGCCGCGGACATCAGCGAGCAGATCTCGCTGGCCGGCAAGGAGGCGTCCGGCACCGGCAACATGAAGTTCATGATCAACGGCGCCGTGACCATCGGCACGCTGGACGGCGCGAACGTCGAGATGGCGGAGCGTCTGGGCAAGGACAACATCTTCATCTTCGGGCACACCGCTCCGGAAGTGGACGAACTGTGGCGCAAAGGCTACTCCTCGTCCGACTACTACAACCGCAGCCCGCGCCTGAAGCGGGCGGTGGACGCCCTGCAGGCCGGATTCGACGGCCGCTCCTTCGCCGACATCGGCAAGTACCTGCTCTATTCGGTCGGCATTTCCGACCCCTTCATGTGCCTTGCGGATTTCGATTTCTTCACCGAGGCGCACGAACGGATGCGTCAGGCCTACGAGGACCGCGACCGCTGGAACCGGATGGCGCTGATGAACATCTCGAAAGCCGGCTTCTTCGCCGCCGACCGCAGCATCCGGCAGTACGCCGAGAACATCTGGCACATCAAGCCGGTCGACTGACCGGATACCCGAACCACAGGAGAAAACGACTGATCTATGGGAGAACTGCTGAACAGCACACCCGCGAATACGGCCAAAGAGGGCTGGCGGTACGCGGCAGACCGCAAATCCGCCTTCCGGGTGCTCTTGAACGGACGGCCGGAGGACACGATGGCCTTCCCGGCGGGAAGCGATCTTCAATTTGAGCTCTGCTTCGCTGCCGGAACGCTTCCTTCCGACCCGTCCGCCGTCAGCGTCAGGCTGTATATCGGAGACGGAAACCGCGCGACGGTGACCGTCTCCGCTCCGCTCTCGGAGCCCGTGTACGGAACCGCGTTTCCGGACGGGACCGGGTCGGGACACGTCTACCGCGCGGAGATCCGGACGGACGCGTTTGCACCGGAAAAGCGCGGTCTTTTCCGTTTCCATTTCGAAGCGGACATCGGAGAAAGCCGCCTGTTCACGGCGGAGAGCGACGGCCGCTTCTATCTGGCCGACCGGTTCTGCAACGAATGGCAGCTGACCGTCTACGCGCGTGCCTACGCCGCTCCGGAATGGCTGCGCAACGGCGTCTTTTACCAGATCTTCGTGGACCGGTTCCGCAAGAGCGGCAAGTCCGTCCGGAAGAAGAACGCCCGGTATGACGACGACTGGGACGGCGGGATCCCCGAATACCCGTCGGCGCCCGGAAAACCTTTTCCGAACAACACCCATTTCGGGGGCGACCTGTACGGCATCATCGAAAAGCTGGACTATCTGCAGGATCTCGGCGTCACCTGTCTGTATCTGACGCCGATCGGCGAAGCCTATTCCAACCACAAATACGATACCGGCGACTATCTGCGCGTGGACCCGTCCTTCGGCGGGGACGCCGCATTCCGGTCGCTGTGCGAAGAGCTGCACCGGCGGGGGATGCACGTCATCATCGACGGCGTGTTCAACCACGTGGGTGACGACAGCGTCTATTTCAACCGGCGGAACACCTACGATTCGGTCGGCGCCTACCAGTCGGAAAAATCTCCCTACGCCTCCTGGTTCTCGTTCGGCGAGACCCGCAACCAGTACGATTCCTGGTGGGGCGTCAAAAACCTTCCGAAAACGGTCAAGAACGAATCCTTCGTCTCGTTCATCTGCGACAAGGTCATCCCCCGGTACATGGAGATGGGCGCGGACGGATACCGGCTGGATGTCGTGGACGAACTGGACGCCCGGTTCGTGGAGCGCATCTGCGCGGCCGTCAAGAAAGCCAATCCGGACGGCGCGGTCATCGGCGAAGTGTGGGAGGACGCCTCCTGCAAGGAAGCCTACGGCGAGCGCAAGGCGTATTTCCAGGGCCAGCAGCTGGACGGCGTGATGAATTATCCCTTCCGCAACGGACTTTTGCGCTTCCTGACCGAAAAAGAGCCGGACCTGCTCCGGCTGGTCACCGAAACGCTGGTCCGGCACTATCCGCCCGACTGTCTCGCCTACGGCATGAATTTTCTGGGCACGCACGATACGGAGCGCATCCTGACCCTGCTGGGCGGAGAACCGGACGACGGACAGCCGTTCGGCGTGCTCGCGCACCGGCGTCTGACGCCCGAACACCGCGCGAAAGCCATCGAACTGCTGAAATGCGGTTACGCGCTGCTGGCGTCGCTGCCCGGCATCCCCTGCATCTATTACGGCGACGAGGCCGGCCTGGAAGGCTACCGCGATCCGTTCAACCGCCGTCCGTTCCCCTGGAAGGATCCGGACGCCGGATTGACGGAGTGGTTTGCGCACGTCAACCGGATCCGTAAAAATGAACATTTGTTCTCATCCGACCGGTTCCGCGTGCTGGAAAGCAAATTCGGCTTTTTCGCCTTCGAACGGACGGACGGGTCCGGAGACAGCCTGACGGTCGCCTGCAACCTGACCGGTCACGCGGAGCGCGTTTCGCTGCCCGCGGGGAAAGAGGCGGCGGAACTGCTGACGGGAACGGTGTGCGGGACGGAAACGGAAGTGCCCGCGATGTCCGTCGTCTATTACCTTTTGAAGGAGTGATCATCCATGACTGAACTTGCCAGACGGATCGCCCGCGACGCGGAGGAACTCGGCGTCCGGAAGGGGAGCGTGCTGCTCGTCCATTCGTCTTTGAAATCCCTGGGCGTGCCCGGCATCTCGCCGAAGGACGTGCTGGACGGCCTGCTCGCCGCGCTCGGCGACAGCGGGACGCTGGTCCTGCCCGCGCTCAGCTATCTGCACGTCGGACCCGCCCGTTCGATGACCTTCGACGTTCTGCATACGCCCTCGAACGTCGGCGCCATCCCGGAATATTTCCGGACGGACTATTCCGGCGTCCGGCGCAGTCTGTGCCCGACCCATTCCTGCTGCGCAGTCGGAGCGGACCGGGACGCGGTCGTCGGCGGGCATCATCTGGACAATACGCCGGCCGGCAGGAATTCGCCCTTCCATCGGGTCATGGAACTGGACGGCAGCATCCTGTTCTTAGGCTGCGGGACCAACTGCAACACGTCCATGCACGCCGTGGAGGAACTGTCCAAGCCGGATTACCTGTTCGGCGACTGCTACACCTATACGATGATCCGCGAAGACGGCAGCCGGTATGAGCAGGACTGCTACGCGCACGACTTCAGAGGCGTGTACCAGGCGTACACCCGTTTGGAGGCGCTGCTGAACGGGCAGGAGCTCCGCAAGGGGAACATCCTCGGTGCCTCCTGCGACCTGATGCGGGCCGTTCCGATGTGGGAAAAGGCGGACGCGGCCTACCGGAAGGACCCGCACGCGTTCGTCGGTTATACGGACAAAAACGGCGGGCATTGACCGAAAACGGACCGGATTATTGCAGAAAGGCCTCAAAAAGGGGCGAAAGTTCACAAATTTTTAAAAAAATATTGACAAACGGTTTTAATTGAGTATAATTTCTGCTGTATGAAAGGGTAGAGGTCTTTGTCGGAATTGAGCGCTTCGGAAAACAGGCAGACGAAAAAAACCGTTCCCGCGGATGAGGAGGTCCTGGACCTCGTGC
>JAGACN010000200.1 GCA_017614095.1 Clostridia bacterium
CATTCTTGTCGACGCTTACTTCATAGCCCCATTCGTTCGTCCGCGTGGAGGTCCCGACGTCGTAGACGATGACCGTGTCCGCCGAGCGGGTGGAGTTGAGCGCGTTGTACGGGACGGACGACTCGGAGAAGGGATTGTACGCTTTCGTCACGAGCGTGACGGTGCCGCCGTCGCCGTTCCGCTTCAACAGGACGCCGTCGCCCGGCTCCAGCGCTTCCAGTTTTTTCTTCTTGACGCCGCTGCCGGACAGGATGAACCCCTTTTCCGGCACCGTTTCGTTGTTCTTGCCGACGGACAAAATCTTGCCGTCTTCGCCCACCAGCACGTCGACGCATTTTTCGTCCGTGCCGGTTTGAGTGCCGGCTTCCGTATACACGACGGCGAAGCCGGTGCGGCAGAGGGTATTGAAGCCGTTCAGGGTCCAGGTCTCCATTTCGCCGTTGTCAGAAGCGGACGCGAAGGGCAGGATGGAAAAAGCCAGGAACAGGCAGAGAAGCAGTGAGAGGATTCTTTTCATTCGGCGATACCTTTTTTGGCGAGGATGTAGTCGATGACGCTGCCGACGGTCGTGAAGTCCGTCACGCCGATGTCGTCGAAGCGGATGTCGAAGGTGTCCTCCATGACGATGACCAGATAGAGCATGGAGACGGAGGACAGGCCGAGGTCGGTCACCAGGTCGGTGTCCTCGGTCGCGTTCGCCACGGACTCCGGATTGCGGTCGTCCGCGCTTTGCAAAATGTCTTTCAGCTGCCGGAAGATCTCTTCCCGCTGTCCGGTCGTTCCGATGCTCATACTCTGTGGTACCTCACGATCTTCATGCTCGGGGTGCGCGCGAAGTCCGTGTCGCGGACGGTGATGCGGTTGACCCGTTCGTAGGGCGGCAACGTCCGGTTGACTTCCTCCAACGCTTTCGTCAGCACGGCGCTTTGATCTTCCGAAGGGATGCGGGCCAGTTCGGACAGGCGCGGCACGACTTCCAGCGCGAGGATGCGGTGCCCGTTGTCGTCCAGATCCTCGAAGACCTGGCTGTCCGCGACGAGCGGCAGCTCGTTGAATTTCGCTTCCACTTCGGCGGGGGAGATGTTCTCGCCGGACGGCAGCACGATGACTTCCTTGATCCGGCCGGTGATGTACAGGAACCCGTCGTCGTCCATCCGGACCAGGTCGCCCGTCTTGAACCAGCCGTCTTCGAACGCGTTCGCGTTCTCTTCCGGTTCGCCGACGTATTCGGTGAGCATGTTTTTGCCTTTCAGCCACAGTTCGCCGTTCACGATGCGGAAGGACTGATGCGGATAGGGGATGCCGACGGAGTCCGGTTTGGCTTCCGTTTCCGGGTTGCCGGAGACCAGGTTGGCCGATTCGGTCAGGCCGTAGCCGGGCAGCAGCCGGATGCCGAACTCCTTGTATGCCTCGCTCAGGTAGGGCGGTACGGCGGCCGCGCCGCAGATGATGGTCTTGAGGTCTTCGCCCAGCATGTTCTTTCCGAACTTGCGGGAGAGAGCCAGAGCCATTTCCGCCAGGGCGGGAACGGCGACCAGGATGGTCGGACGGAAGACGGCGATGTCCCGGAACATGTCCTTGTTGTTCCGGCAGACGTACAACGCGCTTCCGGTATACAGAGAGGTCATCAGGTTGCGGATGAGGCCGAACACGTGCGAGAGCGGGAGGATGAGCAGATAGCGCTGTCCGAAGATGTCCCATACGCCGTAGCAACCGTTGACGGTGCCCTGCATGACGGCTTCGTTGGACAATAAGGCGCCCTTGCTCTTTCCGGTGGTGCCGCCGGTGAACATGATGAGACAGGGGTCGGACGCGTCCGTTTCGGTCGGCGGGGTCAGGACCGCGCCGGCTTCTCCGGCGGACAGGCAGGCGACCTGCGGCAGGTGGGACTTCGCGAATTCGATCTTTTCTTCGAAGACCGGATCGTAGACCAGCGCGCGGACGCCGAACTTCATGCAGCAGCCGAAGACGGACTTGTCGTCCAGCTGGGCGGGCAGCACGGCGGCGGTCATGCCGGACGTGGTCACGGCGATGAGCGCTTTGACGAACTGGTAGGAGTTCGGGATGAAGAGCGCGACCCGGTCGCCTTTCTTGAGGCCGGCTTTGCGCAATACCGTCCGGAAGGCCGCGGCGTCTTTTTCCAGTTCGGCAAACGTATGCGTCACGCCCTCGTCGATGATCGCGGGCTGTCCCGCGTAGGCGGACGCGCAGTGCCGCCACATGACGGTCACGGTCGGGTATTCGACGATCTTGGCAAAGCTCTCTTCCGACGTATACGGGCGGAAGCGGTCGCGGGTTTCAAAGGTTTGCATGTTCTTGTCCTCCGGATTGTTGTTTGACTGTTTGTTCGAGTTTGTTTTCTTCTTCGTGCAGTTTCGCCGCGATCTCCTCGATGCGGGAGAAGGTGGGCTTTTCGGCGTACAGGCCGCAGACGTCGACCGGCTCGCCGATCGCCATGCGCACCCGCTTGATCCATCTGGTCCGCTTTTCGACGTAGACCGGGACGATCGGGACGTTCGCGCGGATGGCCATGAGCACCATGCCGGACTTGAAGGAGGCGGTGTTCTCCGTCTCGAAATTGATCCGTCCTTCGGGGAACATCACCACCAGCTGGCCCTTTTTCAGCCGGTCCACGATGGTCCGGAAGGAGTCGGTCGAGAAATGCTCCCGGTCGATCGGGATGCACTGGAAGAGTTTGAAAAAGAAGCCGGCGACGGGACGGTCGAAAAAGTCCTTGATGCAGACGTAGCGGTGCCGCCGGTAGAGGATGCCGGTCATCAGGTAGACGGGATCCAGAAAGCCGGTGTGGTTGGAAATGAGGATGGCGCCGCCGCGGATGAACTTCTTCGCTTCCTTGGACGGATAGATCTTCTTCGGCCGGACGAACAGCAAAGCGGGCGGCACGGCCGTCCATTTGATGATGTCGTAGGGAAGGTCCCGGAAAGACAGGACGGAAGATTTCCGGCCGCTGCCGGTATTCGGTTTGTCGGTCTTTTTTTCGCTCATGGTTTGTCGGCCGGTGCTCCTTTTTGGTTTTTCAGCGCGCATGCGGCTGCCGTCTGCAGCAGGTCTTCGTCTCCGGGCTGTCTGAATTTGCCGCGCATCCGTTTTTCGGTCTGGTTTTTCACTTTTTCGCAATAGGCATAGAAAGCGTCGGTTTCCGGACGGACCTGTCCGAGGAACCGGTCCGTATAGGTGAACGGTTCCGGTTCGTGAGTATAGCCGGCGGTCAGGATGACGTAGGGTTTGGCCCCTTCCAGGACGAACGTCTCGCCGCAGATCCGGAACCCGTTTTCCCACAGGTAGGTCCGCAGGTCGTCGTGCGCGGTCATGGGCTGCAGGAAAAGCAGGCAGTCCTCCCGCCGGACGAATTCCTTCCCGCCGTCCAGGATGGAGGCGATGGTCTCGCCGCCCAGTCCGCAGATGCAGACGGCGTCGAACCGGTATCCGCCAAGGTTCGAAAACCCGTCGGACAGGATGAAGTCGGGGAACACGCCGGCAGAAATGGCGTTCGCTCTGCCCCGTTCCAGCGGCCCTTCGCGGACGTCGGAAGCGACCGCCGTCTTCGCGTCGCCGGAAGACAGCGCGCGGATGGGGATGAAGGCGTGGTCGGATCCGATGTCGCACAGGCAGTCGAACGGTCCGTTTTCGTGCACCAGACGGGCGACGGTCTCCAGACGGGCCCCGAGGGATTTCTTTTTCGGCTGTCTGTTCGAATTTTGCTTTGTTTCGACTCCGGACACGGTCCCCGTCACCTCTTTTCTTTCAAAAATGCATTTTACCACATAAAGAATACAAACGCAAGAGCAAAAAAAAGAGAAAATCCCCGAAAATATCGTACGAAACTATTGAAAAATTCGTTCGAAACGAGTATAATAAACATACGAAACCGAAAGGAGGATTCAACATGTCCATTACAGCAACCGAACTGAAGTGCAATCTTAGCAAGTACCTGCTGCTCTCTGTCACGCAAGACATCTTCATTACCAAAAACGGGAAAGTTATTTCCAAATTATGCAATCCATTTCAGGAGCGAGTCGAAATCGCAAAATCACTATTTGGAATTCTTCCGGATGATATAACCTTGGAAAAAGCGAAAGAAGAGCGGGTGAACAAAATATGAAGGCACTTATTGACACGTGCATTATTGTTGATGCTTTGCAGTCCAGAGAACCTTTTGTTATGGATGCACAAAAAATATTTCTTCTTGCGGCAAATGACCGATTTGACGGATGCATTACGGCAAAATCCACGACCGACGTTTACTATTTGGCGCACCGTTTCACGCATGACGATAAATCTTCTAGAGCAGTTCTTAGCAAATTGTTCACTCTCTTTAAAGTAGTCGATACAGCCGGATTGGATTGCCGTCGCGCGGTTCCCTCAGAAATCTCTGATTATGAGGACTCCGTAATGGTCGAAACAGCGCTAAGAGTTGAAGCCGATTGCATCGTTACTCGAAATACTTGTGACTATTCTAAATCTTCTGTAGCTGTTCTTTCGCCGGGAGAGTTTGTCAGGATGCTTGAAGAAGAGCAGGAATCTCATTGATATGAGCCACTCGAAAACGAAAAAAAACAGAAAAACAAAAAAAAGTGTTGACAAACTCTTTTCAAACTCCTATAATCATTCCATCTGCGAAAAGTTCGTTTGCGAGTCCGAACGAAGTGGAAATCCTGCCCGAACGGAGGGACAACAGATGATTCTGGATTGCCGGGAACTGGCAGCCGGGACGGTCTTGAGCCTCCCTTTCCGGCTGGAGACCGCGCTTGCGCCGGATGACCTTGCGGAAGATATCCTCGAAGCGTCGATCGACGTGACCGGACGTGCCGAAAACCACGCCGGCTACCTGACGCTGACGG
>JAGACN010000201.1 GCA_017614095.1 Clostridia bacterium
CGGAAACGGACGACGTGCTCTGGTTCCGTCTGACGCGGGAATCCGACGGTGAACCGCTCGCTTCCTATATGGAGGAGGGCGTCAAAGTCAACGACGCCGAATTCCGCATCTTCGACGATACGATCGTCTGCCAGAAGACCGAATACGATCCCTGAGCAGTCCAGCTAATCCCGATTCAACAAAGAAAGGATGACGTCAACTCATGCGAAACGACAACATCACCATTCAGAAACGCAACTCGTCTTTCCTGAAATTCGGACTCATTTTCCTCTGCCTGCTGGTGGCGGGACTCTTCCTCATCGCTCTGCGCTTTCTATCCTTCGGACCGAAGGAGGATCCGCTCCGTCTGATCCTTACGATCGCCGGAGGCGTGCTCGCCGGAGCCGGACTGATCGGATACGTTCTGTTCCTGATCCGCGGCGTGAGCAAGAAGGACGCGCTGATCATCACGAACAAAGGATTTACGAACCTGCTGGTCGGCGGCAAGGAGGGCGTTTACCTCGAATGGATCTCCGTCAAGTCTCTCAAGGTGTTCGGGCTTCGCAAAGCTCCCATGCTGGGCATTTCTTTGACCGACGAGGACGCGTATATGCAGTGTCTTTCAGGACGCGACCTGCGCGAAACGCAGTACAACCGGTCCATCGGCCTGCCGATCATCACCATCTCGCAGAAAGACGTCCGGACGGATATCGAGGAACTGAAGAATCTCTTCTCCCGCATGATCAAGGGCGCCATCTCCTGGGAAAACTACTCCAGACAGGAACAGCGCAAAGAACAGCCCCGTCCGACCGAATACAAAACGTTCGCGGAACGCCGTCAGGAAGCAGAGGCCCGCGCCGCCGCTGCCGCACGTCGGAAAGCGCCGGACGAGAACCAGATCTCGCTCTTCCCGACAAGCGAGCTGAACCCGGACAAGGCGGAACCCGTTCAAGAGACTGAACTGCCGGCCGGCGAGCAGACGCCCGCCTATGAAGACACTCCGGAAGTACGGGAAGACGGACCCGTCGTTCTGCCGGGCAGCGAGCAGCCATACGGCGAACCGGTCTGCGAAGACGATCCCATCGACGAAGATGAACCGGACGCCGCGTTCGACGGGTACAGACCCTGCGAACCGGACGCCCCTGCCGGACGATCCGCGATGCCGGATCCCGATTCCGACGACGATCCGATCGAACTGGAAGACGACGAAGATCCTGTTCCGGTCGAAGACGTCCCCGCTGCCAGCCCCTTCGCCTCTTTTGACAAAACCGCTACCAGAGACGCCGTCACCATTCTTGACATCGACGACGAGTAATCCTATTCCCTCTTTTATGAAAGGCTTTCCCGATGAAACGCATTCTCACCGTGCAGGACATTTCCTGCGTAGGCAAATGCTCCGGCACCGTTGCCGTGCCGGTGCTCTCCGCGATGGGCATCGAAGCCGCGCTTCTGCCCACCGCCGTTCTTTCCACCCATACCGGATTCAAGGGATTCACCTTCCGGGACCTGACCGACGACATCCCATCCATCGAACAGCACTGGGCCGATCTCGGCCTGACCTTCGAGGCCTTCTATTCCGGATACCTCGGATCCATGCGCCAGGTACAGATGATCCGCGACCTGTTCTGCCATCTGAAGCGCGACGGCGACCTGGTCCTCGTCGATCCGGTCATGGCCGACTACGGCAAGTTCTATACCGGGTTCGGACCGGAATTCGCGTCTCAGATGTGCGTACTCTGTTCGGAAGCGGACATCGTCGTCCCCAATCTGACCGAAGCCTGCTTCTTAGACGAAACGCCCTACCGCGAGGATATGCCCCTGGATGAGCAGAAAGCCCTCTGCAGGCGTCTTGCCGCCCGGGGTATGAAACAGATCGTCCTGACCGGCGTACAGCTGTCCGGGGACACGATCGGAGCCATGCATTACGATGCGGCTTCGGACATCTTCTCGGTTTCGCAGACGGCGCGCATCCCCGCCCAGTTCCACGGGACGGGCGACCTGTTCGCGAGCGCGCTGCTGGGCGGCATCCTGATCGGCAAATCCGTTCCGGACGCGATGGAACTGGCCGTCGGATACATCGCCGAATGCATGCGCATCACCCTGGAGGACGAAGACCACGTCTTCTACGGGGTCGAATTCGAAAAGGCCACTCCGTGGCTGCTGGAACACGCCGGGCTGTTCGCCCGTTCGAGGTGACCGATCATGGCCCAAGAGAACATAAGCAAAAAGAAAAACATCGAACGGTATTTCGGGAACAACCTCGCGACCGTCTTCTACCTGATCAGCGGCTTCCTGATCGCGGGCGGCCTGGTCGGCATCTTCTTCCGGTTCTACATCGTTCCCTGCGCGGCCGTCACGATCGTCGGCATCGTCCTGTTCTTCATCACCTTCCGCATGAAGATCACGGACAGCGACTACGACGAATCGCTGAACAAGTCCATCGCGACGTACAAGACCGATCACGTGGCCAACCAGGTCATCAACCGGAAGCACGTGGATCCAGAGCCCTACGACCTCTTCTACGGCTACCTGTTCGACCAGCCCGGCCTGAAGCGCAAGGTCGGCAAGGACGGCAAGCCGCGCTCCACCCGCTACTATATTGCGGCGCTCTATGCGGACCGCGTCTCCTTCGGGATCAGCTACTCCGAATACGACGTCCTGACCGACGACGAAAAGCACGTTTTCATCCACGGTGAGCAGGGCGACGCTGTCAAGCTGGAAAAGCCTGCCGAAAAACCGGCGATCGGCGATTACCGTTACGTCCTGCAGCTGACCAAAGGAACGGACGAACAGACACTGGTCTTCCATCTCCCGGACGACGCCCTCGTGGACGAGAAAATGAAGCTGATCGGTTCCCTCTGATCGTTCGGACAGCAAAAAACTCTGCATTGCCTGATCATCACAGACAGTGCAGAGTTCTTTTTAGTTCGATTCAGATGATCTTCCGGATGGTCAGGACGTTCATTCCGTCCTTCCGCTCGTAGGACATTCCGTCCATCGTCTTCCGGACCAGGAAAATGCCCAGCCCGCCGATGGGACGGTCGTCCGCGGAAAGCGTGGTGTCCGGTTCTTTTGCGGTCAGCGGATCGTACGGGACACCGGCATCCGTAAACCGGAGAACGACGGTGCGAGAGGTTTCATCATACTCATAAGCAACGGTCATATTCCCGCTTTCGGAACCGTATGCGTAATTCGCGATATTCGCAAGGATCTCGTCCAGAGCGACGTCGATCTGCATCTGAGCCTTCATCGGGCAGTCCGCCTGCTCCAGAAGCCCGTTGATGCTGTCTACCAGGACCGGAATATTGCTCACGGTCGCCGGCATTGTGGTTTCCCACCTGTTTCCGTTCGAGCTCATATGGTCAGGCATCCTTTCATGAAATACAGGGATCACTTCTTTGGTAAGACAATCCGTCTTTCCGGAAATAAATGGTGAACGGTTTGCTTTCACCGCATCCCATTATATGCGGCAGGAACGATTTTGTCAAGAGACAAGGCCGGCAAAACACCTTCATTCCCGGTCAATCCCGGTCACCGGACCTGTTCATTGCAAAAAAGACCGGATCATTAGCGGGTCCGTCCTATTTACCGATGTCCGCCATACTGCCGATAAACACCGGCATCCCGACGGACGTGTCCACGATCGCGTAGACGAACGGGCGGTCCAGCACTACTTCCGGGGCCGCTTCCGGCTGGAAAGAGGCTGATTTTGGAAGAATGACCGCAGTCACGGCAGCCGCTTTGGTTCCGGATTCTTCCACTTCAATGTGCGTCTTGTGAATGACGTCACTGACCGCAAGCGACGATCCGTCGTCGAACGAACCGATGCCGGACAGATCCGATCCAGACGTGAATACGGTCCGCATGCCCATCTCTTTCAGCAGATCGACGAGCGAGCCGGACCAGTCGAAACTGAATTTCGGCAGCCCCGCATCCACAGACCCGCCGCGGCTGTCCCACAGCGACAGGAACCGTTCGCCGGTCAGCTTTTCCAGATAGTCCGCTAAGGTCATTCCTTCATTCGGAAGGAGCCCGACAAACGCGTATTCTGCTCCCTTATATGTTTTAACGAAGCCCGTCTCGTATGCTCCGGAGATATATCCGCTCTCGCCGGAATACATCATCTGAACCGGACGGTCTCCTCTGGATCCGTGGAAAACCGATTCTCTCACCTGATAATCCTGATACTGCTCCGCCCAGAGCGCTTCGAAGCACAGTGCGTTCAGCAGGACCATCGTCGTGCCTTCATCCACATCGTCGTATTCCAGAACTTTGTCGATCATGTCGTCCGTATGCGTTTTGCACCAGGCGTTGATCGCGTCGACCGTCTCCCGGTCCGGAAAGGGCGCCGTCACGAGCTGGGCGTCGAAGGTGTTCTCAATCTGATGCACGTAATCGGCGCTCACGTGGAAATTCGTCCTGCTGGATATCCAGACGGCGTTCGCGTCATTCAGATAAGCGTCTTCCGTATTGATGAGTTTGCGGTAATAGCTGAACAGCTGATCATTCAGAGATTCCGTTTCCATGCCGCAGAGGACGGACTGCATTTCCTCAAGCGTTTTTCCTTTCGCTCCGTTCGCCGTCATCTGCAATGCTGTAAGGACCGACAGCGGCGAAACCAGAGCACTGCCGCCTCCGGCTGTTCTTTTCAGGAGTTCTGTCGCCAGACGTGCATAACCGGAACGGAATTCCTGTCCGATCTCCGAAACCGTTCGGTTCGGAGAAAAGACCTCGTTCGTCAGATAGCGGATCTCTTTTTCGGAAACGACCGGACCGTAAACGGTTTCGGCCGGTTCGGATGTCTCTTCGGTTGCGGAAGACTGATCGGTTGAAGAAGACTGTTCGTCTCCGGATCCCTCTCTTTCACCGGAATCGTCTGGATTGCTTGTTTCTTTTTCGCCCGCACTTTCATCTTCGGAATTGGGAGCCGTTCGTTCCTTGCAGTCAGCAAGCTGTTCGAGCGGCAGATAGACTTCCCCTTCACATTGGACCTGAACATGAAAAAAGAAGAGTTTGGCCGTTTCCGGGTCGTCGGTCTTCACGGTAAGGCAGCTAACGTCCGTCAGTTTCATGCAGATCTCCGTTTCGCCTTCCCGGTAAACGACGATCACCGACTGCGTTTCCTCCCCGACGAGCAGCTGCATCGGTTTTTGACTTTGGAAAAAGCCGACCAGTTGATCGAACGACTGTGCGTAATCCATCGACTGTACCTGGAGATCGACCGTGCGATCTCCGGAGAAGCGCACAGTGATCCGGTCGGGATCCGTGAACTCCGCTTCGCAGTCGAAGCTCTGCGGGGCTCTCAGTTCCACGGACGGTATCGTGCGGGTTTTCCCCAGGACCCGGTAGCTTTCCTCCGGCACAGATTCCGAACTTTCGGTTTGTTCGCTGACGGAAAGGTCTCCCCCGTTCCGGCAGGCGCACATACAGATGCACAGGATTGCGGTCAGTATAAGAAATCCTTTTTTGATCATTTTTGCTCCATTCTGCGCATGAAGCGCCAAGCACACAGCTTTGCAGCGTGAACCTTTTTCGGGCTTCGGCACCGTCTTTGATCCTGCGATGAACGACTGTCGAATCTGTTCGATCCGACGTTGCTTACAATTCCATTTTGATATCTAGGCCTTTGGAAGAAGAACTGATGTTCTATGGAAAGAAGCCCCTTTTGTCAGACAAAAGAGGCTTCCTCGTGGCCCGCTCTGGGGGACTCGAACCCCCGGCCTTCAGAATCGGAGTCTGACGCTCTATCCAACTGGGCTAAGAGCGGGTATGCGGATCCGTCAAAGGATCCGGATGGTTTCAATCACCTGGTCGACAAGCGGACGGTCCGCAGGATCGGTCTTCACGGAAGCGATGCGATCCACGACCTCCATTCCTTCGGTCACATGACCGAAAGCGGCATACTGGCCGTTCAGGTAAGGTGCGTTCTGATGAACGATGAAGAACTGGCTTCCGGCAGAATTCGGCCGGTTCGTGCGCGCCATGGAAATGGCGCCGCGGGTATGAGGTATCGGATTCGGAACACCGTTCGACCGGAACTCGCCCTTGATCGAATAACCCGGGCCGCCCATACCCGTTCCCTCCGGGTCGCCGCCCTGGATCATGAATCCGGA
>JAGACN010000202.1 GCA_017614095.1 Clostridia bacterium
GACGTCAACGGAGACGGCGACCCGGACGTGATCGATTATCTGCTGCTCAAACGCTATTCGCTCGGCGCCGTCGCGGTCAAGGAGGACGTCCGGTTCCGGATGGATCTGGACGGGGACGGCGAGATCGGCGCGCGGGACTATTTCCTGCTGAAGAAACGCATCCTGGCAAAATAGGGTCTTTGGATCCCGGACCGAAAAAGGCATACAAAACACGAGGACCGCTCCGGAAAAGAGCGGTCCTGTTTGTTGGACAAAAAACGGGTGCTATCCGACGTCGGTCGCGATTCCGATGAACAGCGGCAGGAAAGAGGTCGTATCGACGATCGCATAGACGAACGGCCGGTCAAAGATCAGAAGCGGCCTGTCTTCGATCGACGTGACTTCACAAGCGATCACCGCAGTCACGGCTGCGGCCCGCGTTCCGGATTCGTCCACCTCGATATGCGTTTTGTGGAGAACGTCATCGATCTTTATTGCATTGTGATCGTCCGTCCAGCCGAGGCCGGACAGATCCGAATCCTTCGTGAAGACGGTTTCCATGCCCATCGTATGCAGCGTCTCCTTAAGCGAGCAGTCCCAGTCGAAAGAGAATTTCGGCAGTTTGACGTCTGCGCTTCGCCTTATGGAATCGAACAGGGACAGCCAGGATTCGCCGGTCAGGGAGTTCAGATAGTCGGCCAGGGAGACGCCTTCATCCGGCAGCAGTCCGACAAACGCGTAATGGCCGCCTTTGTACATTTTGAGGAATCCTTTTCCGTTTTCTCCGGGCAGATAGGACTCTTTGGAACTCATCATGGATACGGCGCGGTCTCCGTCTTCGCCGTGGAAGACGCCTTTCGATACGGCGTACTCCGGATAGGTCGTGCTCCATTCCGCGTCGAAACAGAGCGCGTTCAGCAGCACCATCAGGGAGTCTTCTTTAAGCGACTGGTCTTCCAGGATCTTCGGGATCATTCCGTCGGTATGTTCGCTGCACCAGTCGTTAATGGCATCCGTCGTTTCCGGGATGGTCAGGTCGGCGGACACGACGTCCGCACGGAAGGTGTTTTCGATCTGCCGGACGAAGGATTCCTCAATATGGAAATCCGGCCGGCTGGTCACCCAGAGCGCGTTGGCAGACTCCAGCCGGGCGTCCTCGGTATTCGTCAGGCTTTCCATATAGCTGTAAAGCAACTGATTGAGTTCTTCCGTATCCAGGCCGCAAAGGACGGACTGCATTTCATCCAGCGTCTGTCCGGCGGCCCCGTTCGCTGCCATCTGGAGACAGGTCAGGACGGACAGCGGGGAAATCAGCTTTCCGTTTTTGCTGTCGGCGGCCCGGAGGAGGCCGATGGCGAAATCCGCGTATCCGGTCTTGAACGCTTTGCCGAGATCGGATACCGTCCGGTTGGACGAGAAAGTCTTCGCGGTCAAAAACTGCAGTTTGCGGTCGGTGATCTCCACCGGCGTTCCGTGGGAAACGGGTTCGGAAACAGCCTCATCCGGCTCGGACGGTACGGGCTGCGACGGAGAATATTCCGGAACGGATCCATCCGGTTCCTGGACGCTGTCCGCGGGAAGCGCGGGGATCGCCGCGCACGCGGAAGCGGCAAGGAGCAGGAGTGACAGTCCCGCCAGTACAAAGGTTCGGATATGCATATCGTCGCTCCTTTTGAGAATTTCGGGATCCTGATACGGATCAGGAAACGCGGACCGTGACGCGGATCTCATCCGACCACGCGATCGCGTTGGAATACCGGAACGAGAAGGTGTCTTCGCCGGTAAAGCCGTCATTGGGCACGTAAACGAAGGAGCCGTTCGGCGCGAGGCTGACGGAGCCGTTCCTGGCGGAGGCGACCAGTTCGTAGACGTCCAGCTCCGCAATGCCGTCTTCCACGACCTTTCCGGTCAGCGCTTTGTTGGACGCGGTCTCAAAGAGTTTGTCTTCCGGCGTTTCCGGACCGGACAGCGTGCCGTGGATGAACCGGTAGGTCGCGTCGTAGATGATGCGGTCGCTGGCGGAAGCGGACTTGCACGCCTGGTAGAAGACGTTCGCTTCCTGATAGTACATGTGGATGCAGCCCGCCATATAGCCGGCTTCGATGCCGTATCCGAGATAGGCGAGATACCGTTCGGTATAGACGGCCGAGCCGAGCGCACGTGCGCTGATCTCGATCTCGATGCCCATGCCGTTGTTCTTGATCAGCTGCGCCGCGGAGACGAGCTGGCTGTAGGGCACCGTTTCCTTGAAGACGTAGTTCGGCTGCATGACCGCGCAGTCGAATCCCATATGGGACCAGAGGTTGTAGCTTTGCGCGGAGAAATAGGGGATCCAGCAGAGCTGCTGCCCTTTGGCGTGTGCGAGGTCGGACGCGCCTTTGATGGTCTCGCCGTCCCGCTCGTAGTCGGCGGCCTCGTGGAACCAGTAGAATCCGGCAAATTCCAGGTTCTCGTAGTTCTTTTCTTTGAACGTCTTGAGGTACATGTCCATCGTATAGTCGATGACCTTCAGACGGCCTGCGAGCGTGGTGAGGTCCTCATCCTTGCCGTCGCCGTCGCAGTC
>JAGACN010000203.1 GCA_017614095.1 Clostridia bacterium
AGTTTCGCGGCCCGGATGACTTCGTCCCGCGACGCGTCCGGCTTGGCGTAGGCGATGTTCGTATAGATGGTTCCGTTGAACAGGTAGGTCTCCTGAAGGACGATGCCCACCTGGGAGCGGATATCCGACGCGCGGTAGGACCGGATGTCCTTCCCGTCCATGAGGATCTGGCCTTCCGAGACGTCGTACATCCGGATGATCAGATTGATCATCGTCGTCTTTCCGACGCCGCTCCGGCCGACCAGGCCGATGTAGTCTCCGCGGTGGATGTCCAGATCGATGTGCTTGAGCACCGTTTCGGTCTCCGAATAGCCGAAGGAGACGTCGCGGAAGGAGATGTCCCCGTACAGTTCCGGACAGGCTTCCTCCCCGTCCTTCATGTCCTCCTTTTCGTCCAGGACCTCGACCACTTTGCTCATGGAGGTCAGCGAGCGGGAAAGCATCCGCGGCAGTCTGGAGAACCACCGGATCGGTTCGTACAGTTCCGAAACGTACGCCAGGAACATCGTGAGATCCCCCAGCGTCGCGTCGCCCTGATACACGCGCGTGCCGACAAAGAAAATGACCAGGAACTCGCCCGCGTAAAGCAGGAAGGAGGAGAACGGGATAACGGCGTTCCAGATGAGTTCGTTCTTCTTGCTCGTGTCCGCGATCCGCTTGGCGCAGCGGTCGAACCGCTCGCATTCGCGGTCTTCGGTCCCGAACACCTTCACTTCGCGGATGCCCGAAAAGACGTCGTGAAGCATGGAGTTCGCGTCGCTGTCCAACTGCCACTCCCGGTGGTAGATCCGGTGCGTGAGCCGGTTGACCGAATAGAACAGGAGGACCAGGAACGGGACCGGCAGGACGACCATCAGCGTCAGCAGCCAATCCGTGAAGATCAGGATGAAGAGGATCGCCACCAGCATCACCGACTGCTGCAGCAATGTCGGGACCATATTCACCAAGAACCGGCGCAGCTGTTCGGTGTCGCCCGACAGACGGGTGATCAGTTCACCGGGACTCCGCCGGGTGACCCCCGCCAGCGACATGGCCTGGACCTTGCGGAACAGGATGTCCCGGATGCGGACGATGATGTTCGCGGAGGCTTTCGCGGTCAGGATCCGCCGGACCGCGTTCACGCCCGCCAGCAGGAGCCCGAAGAAAGCCATCGCTCCGACGACGGCCAGCAGTCCGGAAAAGGTCCCTTCCGTCAGGCCGAGACGCCCGGCAAGCGCGGGTAGCCACCCCTGCGCCCCGCCTTCGACCGGCTGCAGAAAGCCGTCCACCAGGAACGCCCGGAGCAGCGGGACCAGAACGCCGATCGCAGACGCCAGGAGCAGGAGCAGACCGGCGACCAGCAGCAGACCGCCGTCGCCTTTGGCAAAGCCGCCCATCCGGAGCAGCAGTTTTTTCTTGTCCACGCAACGGTTGCAGACCGTGCTGCCTTTCGGGAGCGGACGCCCGCATTTCGGGCATCTGCCGATCTTCGGTTCCGGAAGCGGCTTCCCGTCCCGCAGGCATTCCAGCCGCTTGACGGCGGACTCGAACTGCACGTAGTTGCGCATATCCGACCGGAAGAGCTCCGCGTCTTCTCCGTTCAGTTCGGCCTCGGCGGATACGACGCCGATCCCTTTCCGCAGCCGGATGGCGCCCAGATCGGACAGTTTGTATTCGGTGATCCCCGCAGACGCGCCGGACGAAGCGACGACGAGTTTGTCGCGGTCGGCCGCGCAGGCGCCGTAAACCGGCCGGTTGTTCCGGTCCAGATTGAGATCCAGCCGGACGTCCGGCGGTTGCTCGAACGCGGCGGCCGCCGTTTTCCGGGCGGCGGTCAGTTCCGGGGGGTCCGGCTTCCTGCGTTTCCGCTTCGGAGCCGGTTCAGGCATGCGATTCATGGAATGACCTCAAAAAATTACAGGTAAAGCTCGATCTTGCGGTAGCTTCTGGGATCCAGCGCCAGGACGTCCGGGATCTGGAACCGGTTTCCGTCCACATCGGACAGAATGATCCCGTTTTCCGAATTGTGGATCAGGTTCCGGTAGGTGTCCTGCATCGTGAAGGAAAACCGGCCGCAGTCCGTGTCCACGTCCCAATAGGAAAAGCCGAGCTTGTCTTTCAGCGAGCGGATCTTCAGAATGGTCCGGATCAGATATTTCCGGTCCAGTTCCGTCCGGATGATCTCCAGCATGTCCGGCTTGTTCTCAAACTCGGACAGCGCGCGGATCATTCCGTATTCGGTCCCCTCTCCGTCCAGGACGGAAATGTATCTGTCCGGCGCGTCGAACGGGAATGCCCGGTGGAAAAAGACGCGTCCGAAATCCTGCCGGACCGGCGTCCGGTCCGTTTCGGCCTCTTCGACCAGGTCGTCGTGCCGCGGAGGCAGGAACGCCTTCATGGCCGGGAATCCGTTTTGCGTACGGTAGAGCTCGCAGTTCTCCGGGCTCAGATAGGTCATTTCGGCGCAGTCCAGATAACTGTCGCGCACCTGTTCGGTATTCTCCATGGAACGCTCCTTTCCGCCGGACCGGCAAGTCTTCCGTTCCGGCCGGCTTCTTGTTGACAAAGCGGCTGCCGTTTGCTATAATGCGGATGAAACAATCATGAATATTATACTATTTGTTTTCCGTATTTGCAAGCCCGATTTTCCGCCCGGACGGATACGGAGCAAGGAGGTTCTATGGCAGACAAGAAAATGGTGGAGTCCATCACCTCAATGGACACGGATTTTGCCCAGTGGTATACGGACGTCGTCCGCAAAGCGGAGCTGGCCGACTACTCCGGCGTCAAGGGATGCATGATCATCCGGCCGTACGGATACGCCATCTGGGAGAACATTCAGAAAGACCTCGACCGCCGCTTCAAGGAATGCGGGCACGAGAACGTCTATATGCCCCTGCTGATCCCGGAGAGCCTGCTGCAGAGGGAAAAGGATCACGTGGAGGGATTTGCGCCGGAATGCGCCTGGGTCACGATCGGAGGCGAGAACGAGCTCAACGAGAAACTGTGCATCCGCCCCACTTCGGAGACGCTCTTCTGCGAACATTTCCGCAACGTCATTCATTCCTACCGGGATCTGCCGAAACTGTACAATCAATGGGTCAATGTGGTCCGCTGGGAAAAGACCACCCGCCCGTTCCTGCGCACGTCCGAGTTCCTGTGGCAGGAGGGGCATACCATGCATGCGACGGAAGAGGAAGCCCGCGAAGAAACGCTCCGTATGCTGAAGGTCTACGAGGATTTCTATTTCGAGACGCTGGCCATTCCCGCCATCGTCGGACGCAAGACCGAAAAAGAGAAATTCGCCGGCGCGATGGAGACTTATACCATCGAACCGATGATGCACAACGGCGTCGCCCTGCAGGGCGGGACCTCCCACTATTTCGGAGACGGGTTCGCCAAAGCCTTCGACATCACCTTTACGGACAAAGACAATACCGTCAAATATCCGCACCAGACCTCCTGGGGCGTGTCGACCCGCATGATCGGCGCCATCATCATGACGCACGGGGACGACAACGGACTGATCCTGCCTCCGAAGGTCGCGCCGATCCAGGTCGCGGTCATTCCCGTTCAGTCGCATAAGGAAGGCGTTCTGGAAAAGGCGAACGAAGTTGCCGGCATGCTCCGCGCGGCCGGTTTCCGCGTCAAACTGGACGATTCCGACAATTCGCCCGACTGGAAATTCTCTGAATACGAGATGAAAGGCGTGCCGGTCCGTCTGGAACTGGGCCCGCGCGACATCGAAAACAATTCCTGCGTGCTCGTTTCCCGCGTGACCCGGAACAAAACGTTCGCGTCTCTGGACGGTCTTGCGGACGCCGTTTCCGCCATGCTGGAAGCGGTCCAGACCGAACTGGTGGACCGCGTCCGGGAAAACCTGGCCGCCAAAATGTCCGAAGCCCGCTCGCACGAGGAATTCCTGGATCGCGCCGCGAACAGACCCGGCTTCATCAAAGCGATGTGGTGCGGCGATTCCGCCTGCGAGGACAAACTGAAAGACGAGACCGGCGGCGTCAAATCCCGCTGCATCCCGTTTACGGAAGAGCATCTGTCCGACGTCTGTGTCTGCTGCGGACGTCCGGCCAAACACATGGTCGTCTGGGGCAGACAGTATTGAGGATCCGCGCGAACCAAAAAGACTCCGTTTCCCGGTGAAGCGGAGTCTTTTGCATGTCCGTCGGACATCAATGCATATTTGACCGGTGCGCCGTATGCGTCTTGTTGGGAATGACGGCGGGTTTCGGCTGGATCTCGCCAGCTTTCGTCAGGGCGATCTTGGTCAGCAGCGGACCGACGATCTCATAGACGAGCACCGAGAACAGGACGATGTTGCGGATCAGCGGCCCGCAGCCGGTCAGCGTCTGCGCAGTGATCGTCATGCCGAGCGCGACGCCGGCCTGCGGAAGCAGCGTGATGCCCAGATATTTCCGTACGACCGGCTCGCAATGCATGAACGAGCAGGAGATCCCCGATCCGATCATCTTGCCGGCGGAGCGGGACAGGATGTACAAGACGCCGATGCCGACGATCGCGAAACTGGTCAGCACGTTCAGCTCGAGCTCCGCGCCCGAAATGACGAAAAAGAGGATGAACAGCGGGACCGTCCATTTATCGCAGCGCTCCATCAGTTCTTCGGAAAAATCACAGGCGTTGCAGAAAACCGTTCCGAGCATCATGCAGGACAGCAGCGGCGAAAAGGACACCGTCAGCGGACCGACCGGAAACGACGCCAGCGAAATGCCGGCCGTCACGAACACGAAGGTGATGGAAATGGCCAGCCGTTTGGAATTGGAGTGAAAGAACCGTTCCGCGAAGGTGAACAGTAGCCCCATGACGAATCCCAGCAACAGCGACAGCACGATTTCCAGAAGCGGCTCGACCACCGTGGAAAGCGCGTTCATCCGGCCGCTTTCCATGGACTGGGCGATGCCGAACGAGATCGAGAAGATGACCAGCCCGACCGCGTCGTCCAGCGCGACGACCGGCAGCAGCATGCCGGTCACCGGACCGCTCGCCTTATACTGGCGGACCACCATCAGCGTGGCCGCGGGCGCGGTGGCAGCCGCGATCGCGCCCAGAACGATGGCCGCTTCCAGCGGAAGCACGTCGGGCATCAGAAAGTGCAGCCCGATCAGACAGGCGTCCACGAACACCGTGGCGGTAACGGCCTGAAAGACGGCGACGACGACCGCCTGTCTGCCGATCTTTTTCAATTGCGACAGACGGAACTCGTTGCCCATCGCAAATGCGATGAAACCCAGCGCCACGTCGGACAGGACGTTCATCCGCTCGACGGATTCCAGAGATGTGAATCCGATCCCTTCGATCCGCAGAAGGCCGAGCCCGAACGGGCCGATGAGGATCCCTGCGATCAGATAGGCCGTCACGTCCGGCAGTTTCAGTTTTTTGGTCAGCCGCGTCAGCAGCAATCCGGCCGCCAGCGCAATGGACAGGGTGGAAAGTATCGTCAGTTCCATAAAATAATCGATCCTTTTGGCGCCGTTCCGTCCGGCGCCCGTTTTTCGCAAACCCGTTATACTCCTTTTTTTCAAGAATACAATCCGAAAAATGGACAATTCTTTCGCGCAATCGGATGCCGATTCGGTCAAAACGGCAAAAAGGCCCCCCCCGGAAGGCAAAAAAACGCAAATAACCCTTTCTGCAAATCCGTCCGATTGGCACTTGACAAGGGCCGAAAAGTGTGATACTCTAGCAAGGCTGGCGATGATATTCCATTCGGCCAACGGATACGGAGGGATATCGAAGCGGTCATAACGAGGCGGTCTTGAAAACCGTTTGGGGGAAACCCCACAAGGGTTCGAATCCCTTTCCCTCCGCCATCAACAACAATTTATTATTCACCAAATTGCGGAAGTACTCAAGTGGTGAAGAGGCGCCCCTGCTAAGGGTGTAGGTCGGGTGACCGGCGCGAGAGTTCAAATCTCTCCTTCCGCGCCAAGACAGACAAACCCATTCCATCGCGAAAATGGAATGGGTTTGCTGTTTTTTTCGGGCGGCCGGCAGGCATTCAGCCTTCGGACAGGTCGATCCGGATATCTCCGGTGGTCGTGGTCACCCGGCATTTTCCGCCGGATGCCGTATCGGGGACACGCACCGATCCGGTAGACGTTTTTGCCATGAACACCTTCTCCGTGGAAACGGAGCCGGTCACATCTCCGGTCGTCGTTTGAATCGTGATCTCTCCCGCGTCGATCTTTTCGAAGGTGATATCGCCCGTACTCCGTTCGATCATCATGCTTCCGGAAACCAGAACCCGGTCCATCTGCACGCGTCCGGTGCTGCCGCCGGATCTCAGTTCTTTGCAGTTCAGCTGCCGAAGGATCAATTTTCCGGTACTGACCGAAACGGAAACCGCCCCATCGATCGTCACGCCGGAGACCTCCGCGGTCCCGGTGGAAACAGAGAGCGCCAGTTCGCCTGCACGACCGCTGTTCACGAGAATATCCCCGGTGCCGGTTTGGATGCGGACCGCTCCGGAAACGGACGCCCCGAAGGACACGTCCCCGGTACTCGCCGTCAGTTCGGCACTGCCGAACGAAAATGCGGAAGGTATGTCCACATCTCCGGTCGAGCAGTCCACAAGGATCGCTTCGTACTGTTCCGACGGCAGAAAAACGGTTATCGACTGCGGCTTCGAGAACAGTCGGATATGATCCGACCAGGTCCTCTCGTCCTGAACGGTGATCTTCAGAATTCCGTCTTCGACCCGGACGGAATGCTTTTCGTTTGCCCGTTCCACGCATTCGACCCTGAATACTCCGTCCTGCGACAATTTGAGTTCCACATCCGCGTCTCCGGCGCGGATATCGATCCGCTGAAAGGGTTCCTCCGCCGTATACGTATTCGTTTCCGTATTCCCGGTTTGAAATCTGGCAAGGTCGAATCCATTGACCGCCAGCGCCCCGATAAAGAGCAGAACACCGACCGCAAGGAACACGATTCCGAGGATGATCAATACTTTTTTCATGATTTCCTTTCCTTTCTGACCAATTTGCGCTTGATGATATTTCGCCGCACACTCGAGATTTCAATCGTGAGTTAGGCGAAAAGGGTTGCTTTTTAGAAACACATATGGTATAATAATGTTATGGATACACTGTATTGGAACGAACGATTCGACAAAGTCACGCATGGTCGCGGTTACGTGTATTCGTTGCAGTATCACATCGTCTGGTGCGTCAAGTATCGGAAGAAGCTTTTTGAAGGCACGCTGGCCGAGGAGGTGAAAGAACATTTAGCCAGAACCTCAGACGATCTCAACATTCGCATACTCGCAATGGAAGTCATGCCCGATCATATTCACCTGCTTGTCGACTGCACCCCGCAGGTCCGTCCCTCCGACGCGATCAAGGTGTACAAAGGCAACACGGCCCGCTGGTTGTTCTTGAACCATCCGGAGTTGAAAAATCAACTGTGGGGAGGCCACATGTGGAATCCTTCCTATTTCGTGGCAACCGTAAGCGACAGAAGTTTTGAGCAGGTAGAGAACTACATCAAAGAACAGAAGCCGAAAAAGTCTTTACCGGAATCATGAGACGGAAAGGAGGCGGCCGATTTGACGATCTATACGTCGTACAAAGTGAAGATCAAAAAAGATGACGGAGACACGATTGCCTGTTATCGCGCTTTTGAAGACACGGTCATACGCTATCGTCAGGCGGTTGACTTCTTTCTTAATGTTCGGTTGAACGAACAGGATGCGTTTTCAAAGCTGACCACCTCTTTCGACCGCCTTCGGCTGATGGAGCAGATGACCATTTCCACAAAAGACCACCCGTACCCGAAATACGATTTCGGCGCATCGTTTTACAAGTTTCCCGCCTATTACCGCCGGGCCGCCATCAACGAGGCGCTTGGAAAGGCAGAATCCTATCTGAGTTTACTGAAACGGTGGGAAGAAACAAAACAAGGAACGAAACCCGGGATCCCAAAAGCCGGATTTGCTTCTCCCTCGCTGTACAGGGACAATACGTTTGTACGCGAAAGCGATTATACGGCGCGTGTCAAAGTCTGGATCCGGAACACGTGGGATTGGGTCACTGTCCGGCTGAAGAAGGGTGACGCGGATTATATTCTCCACCATTGCAAAGACAGGAAAGAATGCGTTCCGACGCTGAAGAAACGCGGAAAAGAGTGGTTCTTGGATTTCGCATTTGAAGAATCCGTTACGCTGAACAAAACCGGTTACGAGAAACAGATCATTGTCGCTGTTGACCTTGGAATCCTGAACGCATGCACCTGTACGGTCATGAAATACGACGGCACTATCCTCGGAAGAAGTTTTCTGAAACTGCCGAGAGAGCAAGACTGTCTGAATCATGCCGTCAACCGCATCAAGAAAGCGCAGCAGCACGGTGCGAGAAAGACTCCGAGACTCTGGGCAGCCGCAGACGGGATGAATGACCGGATCGCCGTCCGGACTGCGGAATTCATTATGAATGTGGCTGTGGAGTACAACGCGACGACGATCGTATTAGAACATCTGGATAAAAACGGAAAGAAGAAGGGCTCCAAAAAACAGCGGCTCGCATTGTGGAAATCCAATTACGTACAGGCTATGGTCAGCGACAAAGCACACCGGCTCGGTATACGGATCTCCAGAGTGAACGCATGGAACACGTCGAGGCTGGCCTTCGACGGAAGCGGAAGAGTAATCCGCGGCCGGAAAGACAATCGTCCACCGCAAGCCGAAGCCGGGAAAAGCAAAAGTTCCGAGAACAAGCGGATGACAAAAGCACAAGTGAAGCAGGCCGAAAAAGAGAAGGAATATGAGGAAGGCCGCAAACTGAAGAGCTACAGTCTCTGCAAATTCAAAAGCGGAAAAGTCTACAACTGCGATTTGAATGCCAGCTACAACATCGGAGCAAGGTATTTCATTCGCGAGATCTTAAAATCCTTGCCGGCGACGGTAAGGTTGGACATTGAGGCAAAAGTCCCTGAATGTTCCAAGAGAAACACCTGCACCTTGTCTACCCTGATTAACCTGAATGCGGGGCTTGTGACGATTTCGTCATAGGTTAGACCCGGACCTGAGTTCAGGCCGTATGGTAGAGAGGCAGTCCGATTCCTCTAAAGGGAAACCACCCGAATGGGTGGCATTCGGAAGCCCGCGAATTCATTCGTGGGAGGTTTCACAAAGAGCAAAAGCACGTGTATTATTAACTATAGAGTTAATAACTGATGAGTTAATAATCCATACTTGTTTGGAGGAGTCTGTATGTTTGTCGGAAGGAAAAAGGAATTGGCG
>JAGACN010000204.1 GCA_017614095.1 Clostridia bacterium
AACAGGATAGCGCCGATCAGGCAGGTGACAAAGGCCACCGCGGCTGAAAGCCGGTAGCTGGCCTTGGTGCCGGAAACAGTCAAGGAGGTGAATACCACCATGGCGATGGCCTGGCCCATCTTGAAGGCGAAGGTGCGCGCCGCGAAGAACATGCCGCTGCGGTCCTCGCCGGTCTCCAATGTGCTCAGTTCGGACACGTCCGCGACGCAGGCCTGCGGCAGGATGCCCAAAATGGCCATCGGAATGCCGGCGCAGACGGCGACGATGATGCCCCAGTGCAGGCCCTGCCCGCACACGGCGGTGATCAGGAAAACGGCGGAATAGGTGAAGAAACCGGTGATGATCAGATTCTTCTTTCCGAGTTTCCGGGCCAGCCGGTTGACGACCGGATAAAGCATCAGGCTGACGACCGTCATCAATACGGTCAGCAGGAAGGTGTACGAGGAATCGATGCCCATCAGCTTGGTCTCGAAGTCCGCGAGACCCGTCTGGAAGAGCGTGACGGCGAAGAAGTAGATGACGTCCGAATAGACGAACCGGCGGAACTGGCCGTTCTTGAAAGTGACCAGCAGCGAGCGGAAGGCTTTCGTCTGGACCGGTTTGGAGTCGATGTACTGCCGCTCCTTGATCAGGAAGGCGGGGAGCAGCATCGCGGCGCAGGCGATCGCGGCGAGGATGCCGATGGCCAGCTGCATGCCGCCGCCCTGGCTGCCCGTGATGCCGCCGAGCGGGCCGGCGACGGTCGGGACCAGCGTGGCCAGCGAGAAGCCGGCGATGTATGTGAAGGAGATGTACGTGGATACGTTGATGCGGTTTTTCTGGGTGTCGCCCAGTTCCGCGATCAATGCGTTGTACGGCGTGCAGTAGATGGTCATGAAAAGGTAGAAGAGCATCAGAAGGATGAAGATGAGCACGTCGTTCAGGACAATATTCGGGAAGATGGTCGGAACGATGAAAATGGCGACCGTACAAAGCGCGAACGGGACGGCGACCGCTTTCATGAACGGGATGCGGCGGCCTCCCTTGAATGCGGCGCGGTCGGACCAGCTGGCGATCAGCGGGTCGGTCACGGCGTCGAAAATGCGGCCGAAAGCCGTGATAACGCCGAAAATGGTCAGCGAGCCGAGAATGGGGTTCTGCGTGATGAACTGCGCGAACAGGCCGTTCGTCGCGCCTTCGGTCTCCGCGACGCCCGTGTAGAGGTGAACGAGCCAGGTGGACACGATGCCGGAGAGCAGACTCCAGCCGAACTGTCCCACCGCGAAGATCCATAGGATCTTGTTGGTAATGGGTTTCAGACCTGTCGCCGTTTTTGTGGATGCTTGCATAAGAAGGATCCGTCCTTTCCAGCGGAATGATCCCCTGCCGGTGAAGACAGGTTTTCGTCCCGCTTTCCGAATTGTCTTTTTGCGATAATCCGCTTCTTTTATTCTACACAATTCCCAAAAATTGTCAATACCCGGCGCCGAAATCTTCGCAAAATAACCATTTTTTGCGCGCCTTCATTGACTTTTCGCCTTGTCCGGTATATGATTGTAAACGAACGAAAATACATGCAGGAGGACACGGATATGGCACCTACAGCGATCGACGAACGGGCGCTGGACAAGCTCTGCGACTGGATCTCGCACGCCCGCAGCGCGGTCTTCTTCGGCGGAGCCGGCGTCTCCACCGAAAGCGGCGTTCCGGATTTCCGGAGCAAGGACGGGCTGTACAACCAGCACGACGTGCGCTTCGATTCCTACCGCCCGGAATACCTGCTCAGCCGTTCCTGCCTCGTGGACGAGCCGGAGGTCTTCTTTGAATTCTACCGGCAGAAGATGGACACGAGGAACATCCAGCCGAACGCGGCGCACAAGTTCTTGGCCGATCTGGAGAAAAAGGGCATGCTCAAGGCGGTCGTCACGCAGAACATCGACGGGCTGCACCAGAAGGCGGGCAGCAAAGCCGTGTACGAGATCCACGGGACCACGATGCGGAACTACTGCATGCGCTGCGGAAAAACGTACGGCGAATCGTTCATCTACGACTACCCCGGCAGCGTACCGCACTGTTCGTGCGGCGGGATCGTCCGGTGCGACGTCACGCTGTACGAGGAAGCGCTCCCGGAGGACGCCGTCCAGAACGCCGTGCACGCCATCCGGCAGGCGGATCTGCTGATCATCGGCGGGACTTCCCTGACCGTCTACCCCGCCGCGTCCTACATCCGGTATTTCCGCGGCGATCACATCGTCGTGATCAACAAAGAGCACCTCTACCTGCAGCTCGACCCCGAAAACGATCTGGAGATCAACAGCCCGATCGGGGCTTTGTTCGCGGAAGCGGCTAAAAAACTCGGTCTGTAAGCGCGTCGTCAAAAAGCGCGCAAAAACCGTGCGGATGCCAGTATTTACTGCCATCTGCGCGTCTCTCTACTGTGCGTAGAGTCCTCTACCGTTCGGTCATCCGCTCTACTCCGGCGCAAACCGTCTTGCGGTTGCGCCGGCTTTTTGGTATACTGTGGCCAACGTGCTCGTACCGGCCTGACCGCAGAAAGCCGAAGGCAAAGCAAAGCAAGGCAAAGCACAGGCAAAAAGGAGTTTTTCGTGAAACTGAAACAGCGCATCATTTATTACAAGGACGAACAAAACGACGAGTTTTCCAAAGCGAAGATCAAAGCGAGACCCATCGACGGGTCCTACCGCTACGTCCGCTCCCGTTTTCTCTCCTTTATCCTGTACCGGATCATCGCGACGCCGCTGGCCTTCCTGTAC
Organism: Clostridia bacterium; assembly: GCA_017614095.1. Next base: position 2,754 of record JAGACN010000204.1, read on the forward strand.
ACCAAACTGGTCTTCGGACAAAAGACGGTGGGCAGGGAAAAATGGGCGGCCGTGAACGGTTCCGGCGCTTTCCTGTACGGCAACCACACCCAGGCGTCCGCGGATCCGCTCATTCCGAACCTGATCCGCTTTCCCGGGAAAGTCTATACGATCTGCCATCCGGCCAACGTCTCCATGCCGGTCTTCGGCCGGCTGATGCCCTACGTCGGAGCCATTCCGCTCCCGGACGGCATGGCCGCCTACCGGAACTTCATCGCGTGCATCACGCAGCGCATCGACGAGAAAGCCGTCGTGACCGTCTATCCGGAAGCGCACATCTGGCCCTACTATACCAAGATCCGGCCCTTCCCGGACACGTCCTTTACCTATCCGGCGCAGCTGGACAAACCCGTTTACTGTTTCACGAACACCTACAAGGCGCGGAAGATCCGCAAGAAGCCGCGCATCGTGAGCTATCTGGACGGCCCCTTCTACCCGGATCGGAGCCTGCCGGTCCGTCAGCGCGCCGCCGCGCTGCGCGAGGAGGTCTACCGG
>JAGACN010000205.1 GCA_017614095.1 Clostridia bacterium
CCGGCGGATTCGTTTCCGCGCCAATCATCTGTTCCGTGTCCGGGACGGTAAAAACGGTCGGGCCGCATATCTGTCAGAACGGAGACACCGCGCTTTCGGTGACCGTCGTGAACGACGGCCAGTACGAACAGACGGAGACGTTCGGACAGAAGCGGGACTTCCGCTCGATGACATCCGACGAGATCAAGAACGCCATCCGCGACGCCGGCATCGTCGGCATGGGCGGCGCCGGATTCCCGACCCACGTGAAACTGGCTGTCAAGCCGGAACTGCACATCGACCATATCCTCTGCAACGGCGCGGAATGCGAGCCCTACATTACCTGCGACTACCGGCTGATGCTGGAACGTGCGGACCAGGCGGTGCTCGGCATGCAGATCCTGCTGTCGCTCTTCCCGGACGCCACCGGGCTGTTCGGCATCGAGGACAACAAGAAGGACGGCATCGCGTCCGTGAAACAGGCCATCGGCCGTGCGGACAATCCGGAAAACCGGAAAATGGACGCTGTATCCCTGAAGAAAAAATACCCGCAGGGCGGCGAACGCATGCTCATCTCCGCATTGACCGGACGCAAGATCAATTCGAAACAGCTGCCGGCGGACGCCGGATGCATCGTGGTCAACTTCTCCACGCTCATCGCGGTGGCGGAAGCGGTAGCGGAACAGAAACCGCTCATCCACCGGGTGGTGACGGTGACCGGCGACGCCGTATGCCGGCCGTCCAACTTCGACGTGCCGATCGGATCGAACATCGCTGAACTCATCGAGGCGGCGGGCGGATTCCGGGAAGAGCCCGAAAAGATCATTTCCGGCGGCCCGATGATGGGTGCCGCCATCTATACCACGGATATCCCGGTCAACAAAACGACCTCCTGCATCCTGGCCTTTACAAAGGACGAACTCGGGAACTACGAGCCGCAGGAGTGCATCCGGTGCGGAAAGTGTCTGACTACCTGCCCGGAACGGCTGATGCCCATCAAGCTGAAGAATGCGGCGGACGTCGGCGAATACGAGGAATTCGAAAAACTGCACGGCCTGGAGTGCATCGGCTGCGGCTGCTGCACCTACATCTGCCCGGCCAAGCGGAAGCTTTCCCAGTCCATTACGGCGGCCAAGAACCATATCCTGGCCGAGAAAAAGAAAGCGGCGGTGAAAAAATAACATGAAAACATTGAATGTATCCCTGTCGCCGCATATCCGTTCCGGCGGCTCCACGACCAAGATCATGCTGGACGTCATCATTGCGCTTCTGCCTGCGCTGGGCGTCGGCGTGTATGTGTTCGGCTGGCGCGCTTTGCTGGTCACCGCCATCAGCGTCGCCTCCTGCGTCGCGACGGAGTTCATCTACGAAAAGCTGATGAAGCTGCCTGTCACGATCGGAGACCTGAGCGCGGTCGTGACCGGCCTCATCCTGGCGGTCAACCTGTATTCCACGGCGCCCTGGTGGATCCCGCTCATCGGCGGCGTGTTTGCCATCCTGATCGTAAAGATGCTGTTCGGCGGTATCGGGCAGAACTTTATGAACCCGGCTCTTGCCGCCCGCTGCTTCCTGCTCTTGTCCTTTTCCCGCATTATGACGTCCTATCCGGTTTTGGACGGCATGTCCAGCGCGACGCCGCTGCAGCTCGCGAAAGCAGGGGAGACGGTCGCGTACGCGGACCTGTTCCTGGGCACCCATTCGGGCACCATCGGAGAAACGTCCGCCATCGCCATCCTGATCGGCGCGCTGTATCTGTTCATCCGCCGGGTCATCAGTCCCCGCGCGCCGCTGACGGTCATCGGTTCGACGGTCGCGTTCGTCGCGCTGTTCACCGTGATCAAGGGCGAGCCGCTCACATTGAACTATCTCGCGGTCCACGCGTTCGGCGGCGGACTGCTGGTCGGCGCCGTCTTCATGGCGTCCGACTACGCGACCACGCCGGTCACTTTCTGGGGGCAGATCATCTTCGGCGTCGTCGTCGGCCTGCTGACGGCGGTCATCCGCTGCTTCGGCGGGTCCTTCGAAGGCATGTCGTTCGCCATCCTGATCGCCAACCTGCTGACGCCCATCATTGAGAAGCTGACCTATCCGAAGCCGTTCGGCGTACGAAAGGAGCGTGTGAAGAAAGCATCATGAAAGCCGGAAAAACCATTCTGAAAAACACGCTCTCGCTGGTCCTGATCACCCTGGTGGCCGCGCTCTGTCTGGCCGGCATCTACCAGCTGACCAAAGACACGATCGCCGTGTCGGAGGCGGCGGAGCGGATGGAATCCTTCCGCGTGGTCTACCCGGAGGCGGATTCCTTCGAGCAACTGCCGGAAACAGTCCTGAAGGATTGGAACGGAGCCCATCCCGGCGCGGAGCTGCTGGACGGCTACGCGACGCTGGACAAGGACGGGAACAAAACGGGCATCGTCCTGTCGTCCGTTTCCCACAACGGCTACGGCGGCGACGTCACGCTCTCGATCGGCATCAAGAACGACGGGACCGTGACCGGCGTCAAGGTCACGTCCATGAGCGAAACGTCCGGTCTGGGCGCCAACTGCACGAAGCCCGAATGGGTCGCGCAGTTTACCGGAAAAG
>JAGACN010000206.1 GCA_017614095.1 Clostridia bacterium
GGCAGGAAGCGGTCGTTGATGTACCGTTCGGACAGCAGCACCATCTTCCGGACGATCGCGTCCGGAATGCGGATGCCGTGGAAACGCTCGTAATAGGGGCGGATCCCCTTGAGCACTTCGATGGAGTCGGCAATGGAAGGCTCGTTGATCAGCACCGGCTGGAAGCGGCGTTCCAGCGCCGCATCGTGCTCGATGTATTTCCGGTATTCCGTCAGTGTGGTGGCGCCGATGACCTGCACTTCTCCGCGGGAGAGCGCGGGCTTCAGGATGTTTGCGGCGTTCATGCCGCCTTCCGCGTTCCCGGCGCCGACGATGGAATGGATCTCGTCGATGACCAGCAGAATGTTGCCGTTTTCCTTGACTTCGTCGATGAGGCCTTTCATCCGGTTCTCGAACTGCCCGCGGAACTGCGTGCCGGCGACGATGGCCGTCATATCCACCAGAAAGATCTCCTTGTCCTTCAGCTTGTAGGGGACCTCGCCGGCGACAATCCGCTGGGCGAGCGCCTCCGCGACGGCGGTCTTGCCGACGCCGGGTTCGCCGATCAGACAGGGGTTGTTCTTCTGCCGGCGGCAGAGGATCTGGGTGACCCGCTCCAGCTCGGCGGTCCGTCCGACCACGCGGTCCAGTTTCCCCTCCCGGGCCCTGCCGGTCAGGTCGATGCAGAACGCGTTCAGGCATTTCCGGTGTTTCGACGCTTTCGGTCCGCCCGTTTTCGTTTCGGGCGCGGAGCCCTTCCGGGCGTTATCGCCGTTGAAGACGGCATTGAGGTCCAGCGCGGGCGCGGTGCCCTCCTCGTCCTCGTCCGTGTCGTTTCCTTCCTGCATGGGGACCAGCTGATCCAGCTCGTCGCTCATGGCGTCCAGATCGTCTTCGCTGATGCCCATGTTTTTCAGGATATCGTCGATGGGCTTGATATTCATTTCACGGGCGCAGCGGATGCAGTAGCCGATCTGCTCCACCTTCCCCGCGTTTTCCCGGGACACGAAAATGACGGCCGGGCGCGTTTTGCATTTTGCGCATTTTTTCAATTGCATACGTCAGGTCTCCTTTGGGGGTTCTTCTGCCTGGTCGCGGCGGAAATACGGGCGGAAAAATTTGATATAGTACATCACCAGTGCAAACAGGATGGCCGCGATCAGCAGGATGCACAGTATGAGTGAGAGGACGAACGATTCCGGGGCAAGCATGAGCGTCATCGTGACGGCGAAGAAGAGGACGGTCGCCAGTTTGCCGTACCACAACGCGTAGACGGTCACCTTCTTCTTGCGGAGCATCAGCCAGCCGCCTCCGATCATCAGGATCTCCTTCAGGATCAGGATGATGAAGACCGTCAGCACGATGGGGAAGGTCGAAGCGCCTTTCTGGTATGCCCGGATGGTGATGCACAGCAGGACGGTGATCTGGTTGAGTTTGTCCGCGATCGGATCCAGCAGCTTGCCGAGCGACGTGATCCAGTTGAACCGCCGGGCGAGCCAGCCGTCCACCACGTCCGTCGCCGACGCGAACAGGAAAACGCCGCAGGCGGCCCAGACGTAGTCGTTGAAGTACAGGATGATAAAAGCGGGAACGCACAGGATGCGGATGAAGGAGAGGATGTTCGGAATGTGTCGCATAGCAGTTATCCCATCAGTTGAAAATGAAATTGAACGGATTGACGGCCGAGATCCACCGGAACAGATATGTCTCCTCCGTGTGGAAGGAAGAGATGACCGGCAGACTGGAAATGGTCGAGACGCGCAGCAGCGCATTGACGACGGTAACGAACAGCAGGACGCGCAGAATGGCAAGCAGGATGCCGATGATCAGTCCGAGCGTGCGGTTCACGGCCCGCAGGGCGCCCACGGAGTCGATCAGTTTCCGCAGCAGGAAGAAGAGCAGGTGGAGGGCCAGCGTGCTGACCAGAAAGAGCCCGATGACGGCAATGGCCTGCACGAGCACGGAAACGGTTTTCGGGATGACTTTTTCCTGCAGCGCGTTCCGGAGGCTCTCTTCGGTCCCCGTTTTCTTTTCCTGCAGCAGATCAAGGTAATGCTGCTCGTCGATGCCCAACGCGCCGAGCGCGGTGTGCAGGAAGGACGGTGAACCGGCGTCGTCCTGCCGGTCGTCCTGACCGGTCTCCGTCTCGCTGTCCAGCAGGGCGGAAACGGCGGAAACGATGCGGTCCTCCGCTTTTTGCGGCAGCGAGGAGCGGTAGAGCCAGGAGGCGACGGTCTGCCGGAGCAGGATCGTGATGACCACGGCCAGAACGAACACCGCCGCGGACTGAACGGTTTTCATCAGTCCGCGCCGCCAGGCGAGAAAGATGGTCAGCCCGGCGATCAGCAGAATCAGCGCATCCAACAGTAGACTGACGGTCATTATAAAAACTCCTTATCGATGGATCTGAACCGGCAGACCGGCTGTTCAGCCGGGATCCGGCGTATAGGTGGACAGCAATGCGGCTTTCCGCTTCTCGAAGACGAGCAGTTCACCGGAAGCGTTCTCCAGCACGCACACGGCGTCCTGCGAGACCGGGTAGCGGACGGCGGACTGATCCGTCAGGCGGATCTGCGTCAGCTGACCGACCGTCAGCACGTAGACGCAGTCGCCGACGATGGTCTTGGATTCGATGGCGCCGTCGAAGCGGACGGAAAGCTGCTCGCGGATGTAGTCGTCGTAGACGCTCAGCACGGAGCCGCCGGACAGGCTGGAGACCGCGGTGGACAGCAGGATCCGGCCGTGCGACAGCGTGCATCCTTCCAGCGTGGAGGGATCCAGGTCCAAAGCGGCATAGGGTTCGGACGAGCCCGCTTCATAGACGCGGAGCGCCTCTCCGGTCAGCACCATATACCGGTCGGCGGACAGCCAGCCGGTCTTCAAAGGCATTTCGCCGGTAAAGGTCACGGAGCAGGTCGGTTCCTCCTGCGTGAGCGAATAGGTCTGCAGGAAACTGACCAGATAGCCGCCTTCGGAATAATGGCCGAGCAGGATAAAGGAGGCGCCGTTGTCGCTGAGTGCGACGTAATCCGCATAGGTGTCGCTCAGCAGGCGCTTGTAGGTCTGCCGCGCATACTGGTCGTAGACATAGACGGCCGACCGGTAGTTCTTTTCCGCGGTCACGACGGCGAACGAGCCGGACGGACTGGCGGAAAAGCCGTAGATGGGGTAATCCAGGCCGATCCGGGCGATCTGGGAATAGGAATTGAAGATGCGGATCTCGGTCCCGCCCAGATCGTACGCGTACAGGCTGTCTCCGGACGAGATCAGCCGCGGGTTGTCCATCCGGAAAGAGAAGGAAAACACTTTCTCGGCGTCTTTGCTGTAGACGGAGATGCCGTTGCCGTTGAGGACCACGATGTCGCCCTTGTACAGCGCGCCCTGATTGTCGTCCGCGTAATCGTAATGAAACAGCTCGCTGGACGACGCGGAGTCCGTCTCCGTGAACGACAGGAACTTCAGCATATACCGGAAGTTGTCCATCGTCAGTTCGGTCCCGTGCACCAGGAACCCGTAAACGGCGAACAGAACGGTCAGCAGCAGGATCGCCCAGCGGAAAAAGGAGATCTTGCGGGCGCGCGCCTCGTAGAAATCCCGGACGGTCGGCGTCTGCCGGTCGGCTTTATTCAGTTTTCGACCGGACAGGAGAGAGAAACCAGCCATCGGGACCTCCAGAAAGAATGAAATGGTAGCGGTCAGGAAACGAACGGATCGTCCGGGTAGAAGACCCGGTTGAGACAAAGCCCTTTTGCGGGCATGGTGCGGCCGGCGGCCGACCGGTCTTTGGCCCGTATCAGTTCGGACGGGGGCAGCTGCAGCAGGCCGGATTCCAGATCCAGGACCGTTCCGACCAGGATGCGGACCATATTGTACAGGAACCCGTCCGCGGAAACGGTAAACGTCAACAGGTCTCCCTCACGGGAGCAGGAAAAGGTGCGGACGGTCCGGACCGTATCCTGTACGGAAGAGCCCGCGGCCATGAAGGACGCGAAGTCGTGCGTGCCCGTGAAGGAATCGCACAGGTCCCGGCAGGTTTCCGCGTCGACGGGGCGCGGCGTCGGCCAGAGAACGGTAAACGCCTGATCGAAGGGATCCGGCACCCGGGCGTTGCGCAGCCGGTAGACGTATTCTTTTCCGGTCGCGGAATAGCGGGGATGAAACGAGTCGGGGACGCGCGCGGCGGCCAGGACGGCTATGTCGTCCGGCAGCCTGCAGTTGACCGCTTCCGGCAGTTTGTCTTCCGGGATGCTGTCCGGAACGCCGGCGGCCGTGCAGACGAATCCGCGGGCGTGAACGCCGGCGTCCGTCCGGCTGCAGCCGGTGACGGCGACCGGTACGGAAAAGGTCTCCTCAAGAGCGGACTGGAGCCGGCTTTGGACGGACAGGCCGTTCTTCTGCACCTGCCATCCGCAGTAGGCGGTCCCCAGGTATGCAGTTTTTAAAGCGTAATACCCCATAACGTCCATTGAACCAGATGATTGCAGCAGATGACGCCCGCGAGCACCCCGCCCATCACGATGAGGAACAGGATGTCCGAAAATCCGGCGCGGAGCACGTGCAGTTTGGTTCGACCTTTCCCTCCGTGATAGCAGCGGCATTCCATCGCGTCCGCCAGTTCGTCGGCTCTGCGGAAGGCCGACACGAACAGCGGGATCAGGATCGGCACCAGCGCCCGGACTTTCTGGATGAGACGTCCGGAATCCAGATCGGCGCCGCGCGCCTTCTGCGCGGAGATGATTTTATCCGTTTCCTCCATCAGCGTCGGGATGAACCGCAGCGCGATGGTCATCATCATGGAAAATTCGTGGACCGGGACGTGGAGCACTTTCAGCGGCGAAAGCAGGGACTCCAGCGCGTCCGTCAGTTCCAGCGGAGAGGTGGTGAAGGAGAGCAGCAGGCTGCACCCGGACACCAGGCAGATCAGACGGACCATCATGAAGAGGGCGGTCCGGATGCCTTCCGGATAAATGTGCAGAAAATGCCATTCCCAGAGCGGCGTCTGCCCGGTCGTAAAGAAAACGTTGATGATGCCGGTGAAGATGAGGATCACGACGACAGGCTTCAGCGAGCGCAGCAGGACCGAAACCGGGATGCGCGACACGATCGCGAGCAGAACGGTCGTCAGGACCACCAGCGCGAGCGAAGCCAGGTTCCCGGCGCAGAGCGTCAGGACGAGGAAGAGCAGCAGGCAGAGGATCTTGATCCGCGGATCCGCTTTGTGCAGAAACGAATCGCCGGGATAGAACTGGCCGAGCGTCATGTCCTTAAACATGGAGCAGTTCCTCGACCTTCTTCTTTCCGTACGGCACGGTATAGACGTCCGCTTCGTCGGTCAGATTGCGTTTTTTGAGTTCCAGGAAGAGTTTGGTGATCTGCGGGAGGTCCAGAGACGCGGCGGCCAGTTCCTCCGCTTTCTCGAAAACTTCGCGCACGGTCCCGTACAGGAAGACTTCTCCGTCTTTCAGGACCAGGATGCGGTCGGCGTATTTTGCGATCTCCTCCATGCTGTGTGAAATGAGGATCATCGTGGTCCCGTTCTGTTTCCGGTAGTCCAGCAATCCGCCGAGGATCGCGTTCCGCCCTTGCGGATCCAGTCCCGCGGCGGGCTCGTCCAGGACCAGGACGTCCGGCTGCATGGCGACGATGCCGGCAATGGCCGCGCGCCGCTTCTGGCCTCCGGACAGTTCGAAGGGAGACCGTTCCAGATCCTCTTCCGAAATCCCGCAGAAGCCGGCGGCGTTCTTCACGCGCCGGTCGATCTCCTCGGCCGTCAGCCCCATATTGGAGGGACCGAACGCGATGTCTTTCGCGACGGTTTCCTCAAACAGCTGGTATTCCGGATACTGGAAGACCAGACCGACTTTGTGCCGGACGGCTTTCAGGTTGCGTCCTTTGGACCAGATATCCGTCCCGTCCAGCAGGACGGTGCCCTCGGTCGGCTTGCGCAGCCCGTTCAGCAAAGAGGCCAGCGTGCTCTTTCCGGAGCCGGTATGGCCGATCACGCCGATGACTTCGCCTTTCGGGAAGCGGATGCTCACGCGGTTCAAAGCGACTTTGCGGAAAGCGGTTTTCTCGCCGTAGACGAAGGAGACGTCCCGCAGTTCGAGGGCGGGCTCTCCAACTTCGCGCTCTTCTCCGTCCGAAGGGGCGGGGGCGGGCTTGCTACAGCCTTTTTGCCGGAAGGCGGCTTCGACGGCGTCCGCCGCCTCCCCGGTGTGAAGAATGCCGGGCGGGAAGGCGAACCCGTCTTTGTTCAGCAGGTCGAAGAGTTCGGTGACCTGGGGAACGGACAGCGACATTTTCCGAAGGGCGTCCACTTGCGCGAAGATGTCTTTCGGTGTTCCGTCCAGCGCGATCCTGCCGTGATGGAGGACCAGGATGCGGTCGGCGTCGATCGCCTCGTTCATGTAATGGGTGATGGTCAGGACGGTCAGCCCGTTTTCGCGGTTCAGCCGCTTCATGGCTTCCATCAGCTCTTTCCGGCCGGAGGGGTACAGCATGGACGTGGTTTCGTCGAACAGGATGCAGTCCGGCGCCATCGCCAGAATGCCCGCGATGGCCACCCGCTGCTTCTGGCCTCCGGACAGTTTTGCCGTCGCATGGCGCGCGTATTCCGTCATGCCCATCAGCTGCAGGCTTTCGTCGACGCGTCTGCGGATCTCGTCGCGGGGAACGCCGAGGTTTTCGGGCGCGAACGCCACGTCCTCTTCGACGATACCCGCAACCAGCTGGTTGTCCGGGTTCTGGAAGACCATGCCGCATTTCCGGCGCAGCTCCAGCAGCGTTTCCTCGTTCCGCGTGTCCAGCCCGTCGATCCGGATCTCGCCTTCGGTCGGGGTCAGCAGCCCGCACAAAAGCCGTGCCAGCGTGCTTTTCCCGGACCCGTTGTGTCCGAGAACGGCGGTATAGGTGCCCTTTTCGATGGCGACGGAAACGTCCTCCAGCACGAGCGGCGTATCGGACCGGTACCGGAAAGAAAGGTTGGAAACGGAAATGAAACTCATTTTGCAAATCTGCCGGTCGTCCGGCATCCTTTCCTGAGGAAAAAGAAGATGGCGCGCCGCGGGATCAGTCGCGGAACCAGCGGCTGGATGCGCCCGCGGGAAGCGGAATGCCGCTTTCCTCCACCGGCAGGCCGAGTTCGTCGCTGACGACCCGTCCGCCGAACCGGCGCATATGTCTGTTCAGGATGTATCCGTTCGTGGACGGAGACAGTCCCGTGGTATACGAATTGAGAAGGACAAAGAGCGGGTCCGGACTCAGCACCCGGCAGACCAGCGCGATCAGGTCGTCCAGGCTTTCCTCGATGACCCAGCGCTCTCCGCCCGGACCGCGTCCGTAGGAAGGAGGGTCGAGAATGACCGCGTCGTAGAAGCTTTCGCGCCGGATCTCCCGCTGGACGAATTTGATGCAGTCGTCCACGATATACCGGATCCGGTCGGACGGGATCCCGGACAGCGCGGCGTTCTGTTTGGCGCGCGCCACCATACCCTTCGAGGCGTCCACATGGCATACGGACGCGCCGGCGAAGGCGGCGGCGACCGTCGCTCCGCCCGTGTAGGCAAACAGGTTCAGCACTCTGACCGGCCGCCCCGCGGAACGGATCAGCCCCGAAAACCAGTCCCAGTTGACGGCCTGTTCGGGGAACAGACCGGTGTGCTTGAAGCCCATGGGGGAGAGCAGGAACCCGAGCGGTCCGTAGCGGATCACCCATTCGTCCGGGATGTCTTTTTTGATCCATTCGCCTCCGCCGGAGCGGCTGCGGCGGTAGATGCCGTCGGCGGACGACCATTCCGGACGGCGGCGCTCGCCTTTCCATAAGATCTGGGGATCCGGGCGAATGAGGATGAAATCGCCCCACTTTTCAAGCCGCTCGCCGTTTTGCGCGTCCAGCAGGCGGTAGTCTTTCCATTGATCGGATACAAACATGGCGCAGACCCCGGATCAGGCGTCGAATGTCAGCTGGGCGCTGCCCGCGGCGTCGTCCGGCGGCGTGATGCCCAGGTGCAGATAGGCTTTCGTGGTGGCCAGCCGGCCGCGCGGCGTCCGGTTGATAAACCCGATCTGCATCAGATACGGTTCGTATACGTCTTCGATGGTGATGCCGGCCTCGCCCGTGACGGCCGCCAGCGTTTCCAGTCCGACGGGGCCGCCGTTGAAGTGGCAGATGATGGCGCGGAGCATTTTGCGGTCGACCGCGTCCAGTCCGATCTCATCCACCTCCATGGCCTTCAACGCGATGTCCGCGATCTCGCGCGTCACGGTCCCGTTCCCGCGGACCGCGGCAAAATCTCGCACCCGTTTCAGGAACCGGTTTGCGATACGCGGCGTCCCTCTGGAGCGCTTCGCGATCTCCAGCGCGCCGTCCTCCGTGATGGGCGTTTCCAGGATGCCCGCGGAGCGCGTGACGATGGTGGCCAGATCTTCCGGCGGATACATTTCCAGCCGGAAACTCATGCCGAACCGGTCGCGCAGAGGGGCGGACAGCTGTCCCGAGCGCGTCGTCGCGCCGATCAGCGTAAAGGGCTTGAGCGGGATCCGGATGGAGCGGGCCGAAGGCCCTTTGCCCATCATCAGGTCCAGGCAATAGTCTTCCATCGCCGGGTAGAGGACCTCCTCCACCTGCTTGGGCAGACGGTGGATCTCGTCGATGAACAGGATGTCGTTGCGCTCCAATGTCGTGAGGATCGCCGCCAGGTCGCCCGCTTTCGCGATGGCCGGTCCCGACGTGATCTTGAGGTTGACGCCGAGCTCGGACGCGATGATGCAGGAGAGCGTGGTCTTGCCCAGACCGGGAGGGCCGAACAGCAGGACGTGGTCCAGCGACTCCTGACGTCCCTTGGCCGCCTCGATATAGATCTTCAGATTATCCTTGATCTTGGTCTGCCCGACGTATTCGGCAAATGTTTTCGGCCGCAGCGACAGTTCGGTCTCGGTATCTTCGGCCGAGTATTCGGCGGAGGTGTAGCGGGATTCGAAATCCGGCTCGTCGTTTCCGTATTCCGGTATTTTGGTGTTGATCGGCATACTCTTTTACCTTTTCCTTTCTTCCGTACGGACGGGAGGGTCACATCGTCCCCAGCGTACGCAGGGTGTCGGCGACCAGTTGCTCCAGGGGCTCAGACGGATCCTGCTTCTTCAGGGCTTCCTCGATCTGGCGGCGTTCGAACCCGTAGAGCAGCAGGGTGTCGATGACTTGCGAAGCCGCGCTTCCGGCCGTCGGCCCGCCGGCCGGTGAAAAGTCGGATTCGGGTGCGCTGCCGAGCTTGTCTTTCAGGTCGACGATGATGCGCTGCGCGGTTTTGGCGCCGATGCCCGGCGCGCGCGACAAACTCTTGGCGTCCCCGGTATAGATAATGGTCCGGAGCGAATCCGGTTCGTAGTATCCCAGAATGGCCATCGCTCCTTTCGGGCCGATGCCCGAGACGGAGATCAGCATTTTGAACAGGCCGAGTTCGTCCTCACCGGAAAAGCCAAACAGATCCACGGCGTCTTCGCGTACGGCGAGATAGGTATAGAGCAGCGCTTCTTTTCCGACCAGAGAAGCGGTCTTGGCGGAGGTCGTGGCGGAAACGGTGAGTTTGTATCCGACGCCGCCGCAGTCAATGACCGCGCAGTCGTTGGTCAGATAGGCCAGGGTCCCTTTCAGATAGTAGAACATTCGAAGAACCTCCCGTTTGGATCATGAATAGTGATGCAGCATGGAATTTCCGTGACAGATAGCGATCGCGATGGCGTCGGCCGCGTCGTCCGGTCTCGGCGTTTCCTTCATATGGAGATACTGCCGGACCATATACATCACCTGCTGCTTTTCCGCGCGGCCGTATCCGACGATGGCGCTTTTGACTTGAAGAGGAGTGTACTCGTAGATAGGCAGATGCTCCTGATCGGCGGCCAGCAGAATGACGCCGCGGGCCTGTGCGACGTCGACCGCGGTGGTCGCGTTCGTATTGAAAAACAGTTCCTCGATGGACATGCAGTCCGGACGGTGCCGGACGATCAGTTCGCGCATGCCGGCATGGATTTCCGACAGGCGGTGTTCGAGAAGCTGATGGGCCGCGGTCGTGATGCAGCCGTATTCCAGGCAGCGGAAGTTGCCCGAATGGCACTCCACCACTCCGTAGCCGACGATCGCCAC
>JAGACN010000207.1 GCA_017614095.1 Clostridia bacterium
AGCCGGCCGCCTGCAGCGTGTAGAAGGAGATCCCGACCGGGAGCAGGACGTTCCATTCGAAGGAGAATCCGTCCGCGTCTCCGGTGAGGAAAGACAAAAGGGAAGAAACGCCGTTTATTGCCCAGGATGCGTACTTGAACGTGAAGAGCGTCCCGAACAAGAGTATCCAGCCGAGAGCGAGGAAGACTTTCCGTGCGCGGACAGAATCCGTTTTGGATAAGGCAAGCGCAATGAGATAGGAAACGAGGATGATTCCGGCCAGCGGAAGGAGCATCCATAGACCCCAGGAAAGACAGAACCCGATGCCGGCGCAGAGCAGCACAAAGGGCCTGCATGCCTTCGGAAGGAGGACATACAGGATGGCTGTCAAAGTGAAGAACGCCAGAAAGAGCGGGCTCAGAAAGGACATCGGACAGTTCCTTCCCGGTCGAAAGACCGTTTTTTCTTGCTTAGAAGTATAGCCCAAAACGGCTCTGTTGTCAATCGTGCGCGCGAAAATCCACGTTTCGTAAATTATCTGTTTTACCTTGACCGGACGCGTATCCGTGTGGTATAATGATCCGTCGGCGGGTCTCACCCCGCAATTTCAACATGAAACGGAGCAAACAAGATGATTCAGATCGCGATACTGGGATGCGGAACGGTCGGTTCCGGCGTCATCCGTCTGCTGCAGATGCACGGAGAATCCATCCGGATGCAGCTTGGCGACGACATCGTCATCAAAAAGGTCTTGGCCCGGACGCCGCAGAAGGCGCGCGACCTCGGGCTGAAGGAGGAACAGATCTGCCGTGACTTTGCGCAGATCGTGTCGGATCCGGACATTTCGGCCGTCATCGAACTGATCGGCGGGACGGACGACGCCTATACCTTCATCACGCAAAGCCTGAACGCGGGCAAGCACGTCGTGACCGCCAACAAGGATCTGATCGCGCTCCACTATCTCGAACTGATGGAACTGGCCCGCCGGAACGGCGTGTCATTCGCGTTCGAAGCGTCCGTCGGCGGCGGCATCCCGCTGATCGATTCCATCCGCCGCACGCTGGCCGCCAACCGGATCGAGTCCATGTACGGGATCCTGAACGGCACCACGAACTATATCCTGACCAAAATGACGCAGGAGGGCTGGTCCTACGGGGAAGCGCTTTCCCGCGCGCAGGAACTGGGATTCGCCGAGGCGGATCCGACCTCCGACGTGGAGGGACACGACGCCGCGCGCAAGATCGCCATCCTGTCCACGCTGGCCTTCCATACGCCTGTTTCCTTCTACGACGTCTATCACGAAGGCATTTCCGGCATCACCAAAACGGACATCCGGTTCGCGTCGCAGTCCGGCTACGTGATCAAACTGCTGGCCGTCGCGGAGCGCACGGAAAAGGGGTGCGCGGCCTACGTCCGGCCCGCGCTGGTCCCGTCCGGTCATCCGCTCGCTTCCGTCTCGGATTCCTTCAACGCCGTTTTCCTGAAAGGAGACGCCGTCGGAGAAGTCATGCTGTACGGCCGCGGCGCGGGTTCGCTCCCGACCGCCAGCTCGGTGGTCGGCGACCTCATGTCCGCCTTCCGCAAAGGCGAAGGAAGGGGAGACACCGGCCCCGTCTGCTTCGAGAACCTGAACGTGGAGGACATCTCCGAGACCGAACACGTGTATTACGTGCGTCTGGCCGTGCTCGACCGTCCGCTGGTCCTGGCTGCCATCGCGCGCATCTTCGGCGAACACGGCGTCAGCCTGGCGTCGCTCGTCCAGGAGGAGCGCGGGGAAGGGAAAGCCGAACTGATGCTGTTCACCCACCGCGCGAAGGAAAAGGATGTCCGGAAAGCGATGGACGAGATCAGGGAGCTGGACAGCTTCTGCGAAGGCGCCGCCCGCATCTGCCTGGAGATGGCGAAATGAGCGTACACGTACGGGTGCCGGCCACCAGCGCGAATCTGGGCTCCGGCGTAGACTGCATGGGCGTCGCGCTCGCTCTGTATCTGGACGTGACCTTCAAAAAAGAGGATCTTCCGGATTTCCTGTTCGAGTTCCGTCTCGGCGAAGGAGAATAGCCGCCGCTCCGTCCGGAAGACAACTATATCCTTACCGGCATGCATCTGGTGGAAAACGAGTTCGGATGCGTTCTTCCCGTCTGCCGCGTGACGGTCCGGTCGGACATCCCGCTGGCGAGAGGACTCGGCAGTTCCGCGTCCGCTCTGGTCGCCGGCATTCTGGGCGCGTTCGCGCTGTGCGGTCTGCCGGTCGACGAAGAAAAAGCCCTTGCGCTGGCAACGCGCGCGGAAGGGCATCCAGACAACGTCGCGCCTGCGGTCAAAGGCGGTTTTACGGTCGCTTCGGGAAACGGGAAAGACCTGTACGTGCAGCGGCTGCGCGTACCGGACGACGTTCTCCGCGCGGTCGTCGCGAGCCCGTCCGATCCGCTGTCGACCGAAGAGATGCGGAAGGTCCTTCCGAAGGAAGTCCCGCTTACGGACGCCGTCTGCCAGGTCCAGCACGCCTGTCTGCTGGTCTCTGCTCTGCAGAACGGCGACTGGAAAGCCCTTTCCGAAGCGGCAGGCGACAACCTCTTTACGCCCTACCGGAAAGCCCGTATGCCGTATCTGGAGGACGCGTTCCGGACCGGAAAGGAAGCCGGCGCGCTCTGCTGCATGATCTCCGGGTCCGGTCCGTCCGTTCTCGCGCTGACGGACAGCGACGAAGCCGCACTTCGCGTCAGGAACCGGTGGGAAGACCTGTTCGGTTCGACGGGCTGCCCGTGCAGGGTCCGGATCCTGCAAATCGACCGGGATGGCGCGACCCTATCCGAAGAGCCGGAGGACGAATAAAAACATGAACGAGAAACTGCTTACATATATCAGCACGCGCGGAAAGGCACCCGCGGTCTCCGCCGAGGAGGCCATCCGGAACGGCATCGCGCCGGACGGAGGGCTGTATCTGCCGTCCGAGATCCCGCTCTTCACGGAAGAGGAGTGGCATCTGCTGCCCGACGCGACCTACCGGGAGACGGCGCTGCTCGTTTTGCGCAAATACCTGCCGTCCGTTCCGGAATCCGATCTGTCCGCATGCGTGCAGTCCGCGTACCGCCCGTTCGGGCCGGATCCGGTCAAACTGCGCGTCGTCGACGATAAAG
>JAGACN010000208.1 GCA_017614095.1 Clostridia bacterium
CCCTCCGGAGGCGGAAAATCCACACATGCGAAACTGTGGGCGGACACGTTCGGCAGCCGGTGCGTCTACGTGAACGACGACAAGCCGTTCCTGTCTGTCAGGAACGGCGCCGTGACCGTCTACGGCTCGCCCTGGAACGGGAAACACCACAGAGGAATGAACAGCTCCGCGCCGCTGAAAGCCGTCTGCTTCATCGAAAAAGCGCCGGAGAACGTTCTGTCGCCGGTCTCCAGAGGAGAGGTCTTTCCGCTGCTTTTAAGGCAGACCTACCGGCCGTACGACCCGGTCGCCAACGGGCAGACGGTGAAACTGCTGTCGGCAGCGGCGGACGGGCTGTCCTTCTGGCGGATGCGCTGCACCATTTCACAAGAGGCGGCTTTGATCTGCGCGTCCGGGATGACCGGAAAAGCGGAAACGGTCCGGAATACGGAAAGCGATCTGGAAAGCACCTTGAGAAAGGACGGCAGACTGTTCTACGGCATCCGCGGGGACAGCATGATGCCCTTCTTGAAGCAGGGACAGGACATCGTCAAACTGGAACCCGTTTCCGGGATCCTGCAGCCGCTGGACCTGCCGCTCTACCGCCGGCCGGACGGACAGCTGGTATTGCACCGCATCCTGGAAGTCGATGAAAAGAAACGGATCTATGCCATCTGCGGAGACAACCGGGACAGCATCGAACAGGTGCCCTTCGACTGGGTCATCGCGGTCGCTTCCGGGTTCTATACGAACGCATCGCGCGCGAAGAGCTGGGCCGGGAAAGACGCCGCCTTCGACGGGGAGACCGACAACGCCGGACGCGTCTACGTGCCGGCGGACCATCCGGCCTACGTGAAGGCCGTCAAAGACCTCGTCGAGGACCGCAAGAACGGAAAACTCCGCCGGGACGAACTGTCGCCCGGGATCTGGAAACCGCTGCTGATCCTGTTGCGCCACGCCGCGGAAGGGACCAAAGCGCCGGACGACCTCTGTCCGGAAGACTGGGAAGCCGTGTTCAAACTGGCCGAAAACCATCTGATCGCCGCTTTGCTCTATACCGCGCTGCCGGAAAACGCCTTGAAGGAGATGCCGGAAGAGATATCGAAAGCATGGAAGCAGGCGTCCGCGAAAGCGCTGCGGAAGGAACTGCTTTTCGACCGGATGCGCGAAGAGGTCTACAGGCGTCTGGAAGACGGGAAGATCCCGTATCTGCCGTTGAAAGGCATCCGGATGAAGGAGAAGTATCCCGTCAAAGGGACGCGCGAGTTTGCCGACCACGACATCCTTTACGACAAAGCCCGGCAGGAGGACGTCCACGCCTTCATGACTGAACTCGGGTTCGAGACGATCTCGCTCGTGGGCGTGCACGACACCTACCATATGGAGCCGCTCTACAATTTCGAATTCCACAAGCAGCTGTTCGCGGATAGCGCGTCCTTCGGGAAACCCTTCAAAGCCGTGTGGGAGCACGCTGTCCCGGTCGGAGAGGGGACGAGCGAATACCGGATGACGGACGGCTGGTTCTATGCCTATTTCTTAGCCCATCTGCACAAGCATTACGCGGGCGGCGGGAGCGGACTGCGGTCCTTTACCGACCTGTATCTGCTGGAGAAAACGCCTTTGAGCGCCGACGCGCGGAAGGAGGCGGACGACCTCTTGCAGGCGGCCGGACTGGCCGAATCCGAAAAGGAACTGACCGAACTGACCGACCTGTTCTTCCGCACGCCGGTGGACGAGATCCCCTACGAAAAGATCCGCTACTGCCTGGAAAGCGGGACTTACGGGACGTTCACCCACCGGGTGGTCGGCGGCGTCAAACGGGAAGGGAAGTTCAAATACCTCATGCACCGCGCCTTTTTGCCCTATTCGGACCTGTGCGGGGCCTATCCGGTCTTAGTGAAAGCGCCGGTCCTGCTGCCTTTCTGCTGGGGCGCCCGCTGGGTCAAATGCGTGTTCGACGGCGAAAAGCGCCAGCGCGCCGGTGCGGAACTGAAGCTGGCGCGGGAGACCAGGCTCGACGAGGACGACGATTAAGAACCCATTTGAATAAAGAACAAACGAAGAAAGCAGGTTTTTTGCCATGAGCGTCACGACCAAGAAATACGTGCTCGCACTGGACCAGGGCACCACCAGCACGCGGTGCATCCTGTTCGACCGGGACTGCCGGATCGTATCCGTCGCGCAGCACGAATTCCGCCAGATCTATCCCCAGCCGGGCTGGGTGGAGCACGATCCGATGGAGATCTACGCGAACCAGTACGCGTGCATCACCGAAGCGGTCGCGAAGAGCGGCATCGATCCGGACGAGATCGCCGGGATCGGCATCACGAATCAGCGCGAGACCACCGTGGTCTGGGAAAAGGCTACCGGGAAGCCGGTCTACAACGCCATCGTGTGGCAGTGCCGCCGGACGGCGCCCATCTGCGAACAGCTGGTGAAGGACGGATACGCGCCCTACATCTCCGAAAAGACGGGCCTCAAGCCGGACGCCTATTTCAGCGGCACCAAGGTGCAGTGGATCCTGGACCACGTGGACGGCGCACGCGCGAAGGCGGAAAAAGGGGAGCTGCTGTTCGGCACGATCGACACCTGGCTGGTCTGGAAACTGACGGAAGGCAGGGTGCACATCACGGACTATACGAACGCTTCCCGTACCATGCTTTGCGATATCCACACGGGACAGTGGGATGATAAACTTTTGGAGATCCTGCGCGTGCCGAAAGCCATGCTGCCGGAGATCCGCTCCTGCAGCGAAGTCTACGGGACGATGGAGCTGATGGGCTCCGAGATCCCCATCTGCGGCATCGCCGGCGACCAGCAGGCTGCGCTGTTCGGACAGGGTTGCTTCCACGAGGGGGACGCGAAGAACACCTACGGGACCGGCTGCTTCCTGCTCATGCATACCGGCAACAAGGCCTTTCAAAGCCAAAATGGGCTGGTGACCACCATCGCCGCGACGGAAAAAGGCAAACCGCTGGAATACGCGCTGGAAGGCAGCGTGTTCGTCGGCGGCGCGGTCATCCAGTGGTTAAGGGACGAACTGCATTTCATCAACGACGCGAAGGACAGCGAATACTTCGCCACGAAAGTGAAGAACTGCGGCGGCGTATACATCGTGCCGGCCTTCTCGGGCCTCGGCGCGCCCTACTGGGATATGCACGCCAGAGGCACCATCGTCGGATTGACGCGCGGCACGGGACTCTGCCATATCATCCGCGCGTCATTGGAATCCATCGCCTACCAGACGAACGACGTCCTGAACGCCATGCAGGCGGATACCGGGGCCCAGTTCAACGGACTGCGCGTGGACGGCGGCGCGACGGCGAACCAGTTCCTCATGCAGTTC
Source organism: Clostridia bacterium (assembly GCA_017614095.1). Next base: position 3,326 of record JAGACN010000208.1, read on the forward strand.
CAGGCGGACATCTCGAATATTGAGGTGTTCCGGCCGGAGACCATGGAGGCGACGGCGGCGGGCGCTGCGTTTTTGGCCGGACTGGCGGTCGGCTTTTTCCAGAACCGCGAGGAGATCTTTTACAAGATCCGGAACGGCGTTTCCTTCCGGCCGAAAATGGGACCGGACAAGCGGGAGCAGCTGCTGGACGGCTGGAAGCATGCCGTGCGGACCTGTCAGACCTATTGAGGAGGAGTCCCGTAGTGGCATTCAGGAAATGTGTTTTGCTTTTTGCCGCGCTTTGCTGCGCTGCTGCGCCGCTTTGCGGCAACGTACGCGCGGAAGCGGAAGAGACGTTTATTTTTCACGTCGATTCCGTCAACGGCACGCGCTGGGCGGATACGCTGGTCGTATACCGCGGAATTGAACGCGACGGCCAGAACGAATGGGGCTATAACGTGCTTGTCGACAGGTCGGGTGTGATTACCGGCAAGATCCCCGGCGGCGACACCGCGGGAAAGGATCTCGCCGTCCCCGAAGGAGGCATGATCGTTTCGGGCACCGGCGACATCGGCAAAGAAGTGTATTCCCGCGCGCAGATCGGCGGCAGGGTGTTTTTCGATGACTATTCCATGAACGTGTATGTTTCCGAAGATGAGCCGGATCCGTATTATTCGCAAACGGTCAACGCGACTCATTTCAACGGGGTGCGCTACGCGGGGCGCCTGGTCATCTACGACAGATCCGGCGAATCGACGGGCACCAACCCATACGGTTACGAGGTCTGTGTCTCGAAAGACGGAAGAGTGATCTCTGCGGGCGGCAACG
>JAGACN010000209.1 GCA_017614095.1 Clostridia bacterium
CATCGACGGCAACGGGCAGAGCGAGTTCATCGGCGCGCTGACCGGATTGGAGAAGGCGGAGTCCGGACGGATCCTGCTCCACGGCGAGGACATCACGAAAAAGAACATCCGCTACCGGAACTCGCACGGCTTCTCCCACATTCCGGAAGACCGCCACAAACACGGACTGGTACTGGACTACACCCTTGAGCAGAACATGGTCCTGCAGCGGTATTTCGAGCCGCGCTTCCAGAATCACGGATTCATCCGGTTCGACGAGATCCGCACCTACGCGGAAGGACTGATCGACCGCTACGACGTCCGCTCCGGACAGGGCGCGGTCACGATCGCCCGCAGCATGTCCGGCGGCAACCAGCAGAAGGCCATTCTGGCCCGCGAGCTGGATCGCGAGCACACCCTGCTCATCGCGGCGCAGCCTACCCGCGGACTGGACGTCGGCGCCATCGAATTCGTGCACGAGCAGATCGTCGCCTCCCGCGACGCCGGACGCGGCGTGCTCCTCATCTCCTTCGAACTGGAGGAGGTCATGAACCTGTCCGACCGGATCCTGGTCATGTACGAAGGCGAGATCACGGGCGAACTGGATCCCAAGACGACGACCGTTCAGGAACTCGGTCTGTATATGGCCGGCGCCAAGCGCCAGGCTTTGAATGACGTAACGGAAGGAGGCGAACAGGCATGACAGGCGCAAACGCGAAAAACGCTCCCGCACAGGCCAAGACGCCGTTCCTGCAGAAGCAGGGCGTCCATTCGGTCATCGCTTCCCTCATCTGCATCCTGGGCGGACTGGTGGTCGGACTGATCGTCCTGGTCGTGCTGGCCGTCTTCAACGAGAACATCCCGGTCGGCGAAGCTTTCCGGGGCGTCCTGAAACTGATCTCCGGACCTTTTTCTGCGGGCAATCTGAATGACGCCCTTTTCCAGGCGGGCAACATGTTCTTCCAGGCCACGCCGCTCATCATGACCGGCCTTTCGGTCGCGCTCGCGTTCAAGACCGGTCTGTTCAACATCGGCGCTCCCGGCCAGTACCTGATGGGCGCGATGGGCTCCCTGCTGGTCGCCCTGTCCATCCCGTCGACGGTCCTGCCGGCCTGGATCATCTGGATCCTCGCTCTGCTGACCGGCATCCTGCTCGGCGCGCTGTGGGGATGCATCCCTGGCTTCTTCAAGGCGAAATTCAACGTCAACGAAGTCATCGTGTGCATCATGACCAACTGGATCGCGGCGAACATCGTGAGCTGGGTCTTCTATGCGGCCGACGACCTGTTCATCAACTACGAGGAGACCAAGGTCAACTTCATCCGGAAAACGGCCACGAACGGCATTTCCACCTGGACGCTGGGTCTGGACAAGGTCTTCCGCGGGTCGTACATGGACATCTCCATCTTCCTGGCGTGCATCATCGCGATCGCACTGTATATCCTGATCAATAAGACGACCCTCGGCTACGAGCTCAAAGCGTGCGGCTTCAACAGGCACGCCTCCCGCTACGCCGGCATGAACGAGAAGCGGAACATCATGCTGTCCATGGCCATCGCCGGCGCGCTCGCCGCGTGCGGCGCCGCCTTCTGGTGCCTGAACGGCGCGCAGGACTTCAAGTGGGACACCTACCAGACCCTGCCGGCGGACGGATTCAACGGCATCCCGGCGGCTCTGCTGGCCTCCAACAACCCGATCGGGGTCATCTTCTCGGCCATCTTCTTGAAATACCTCGGCATCGGCGGCTCGAACATGGCGGCCTCGACTTCTTTCAACGAGTACGTGTCGCCGCTGATCGTCGCCGTCATCATCTATTTCGCGGGCGCCTCCAAACTGATCAAGGACATCCTGGCGCGCCGGAAAGTGACGGTGGAAAACGCCAAGGATACCCGCTTCGCGCCCGAACCGGAGCCTTCACCCTCGCCGGGCGTCGAGATGCTCTCCGCGGAGGAGGAAACGCCGGGGCCGGACGTCCCGTCCGGTGACGAAGGGAGAGATGACGCATGATCTTTCTGTTCCAGAAAACGCTCATTTTCGCGATCCCTCTGCTGATCGTCGCGCTCGCCGGCATGTTCGCCGAACGAAGCGGCATCATCAACATCGCCCTCGACGGTATCATGATCATCGGCTCCTTCAGCGGCGCGCTGACCGCGTACCTGCTGCGCGAGAACCCCTTCTTCGTCGACCACAACCAGCTGACGTTCGTCCTCTGCCTGCTGTCCGCGGCGCTTTTTGGCGGACTGTTCTCCCTGCTTCTGTCCTTCTCGGCCATCAACCTGAAGGCGGACCAGACGATCGGCGGCACGGCGCTCAACCTGATCGCCCCCGCCCTCTCGCTGTTCTTCATCAAGGTGCTGTTCTACAAGGACAAGCTGGAAATGGTCGGTATGCCGGACAGCACCGGCACCACCCGCGACTTCGGATTCGTCATCCTGAACGAGGATATGAGTCCCGTCGGCCAGGTCTTCTTCAACAAGGCGTACATCTCTACCTTCATCGCGATCGGCATCTTCGTTCTCCTGTCCGTCTGGATCTACAAGACGAGGACCGGTTTACGGCTCCGCTCCTGCGGCGAACACCCGCAGGCGGCCGCCAGCGTCGGCATCAACGTCAACCGGATGCGCTATCTGGGAACGACCATCTCCGGCATGCTGGCCGGCTTCGGCGGCTATCTGTACATCGCGACGGTCGCGAACGGGACCGCCTCCGGCGCCGTGGAAGGCATGGGCTTCCTCGCGCTGGCCATCATGATCTTCGGCAACTGGAAACCGCTCGGCATCGCGCTCGGCGCTTTGCTCTTCGGATTCTTAAAATGCCTCGCCGTGGTCTCCTCGCAATTGAGCGTGACCGTGGACGGCAAGGAGGTCTATTTCCTGAAGGAACTCGGCCTGCCCATGTATTTCTACAACCTCATCCCCTACGTCGCGGTGCTTCTCGTGCTCGCGTTCGCGTCCAAACGGTCGCGCGCGCCGAAAGCGGAAGGCATCCCGTACGACAAGGGAATGCGCTGATCCCGTTTACATTCCGGCGGCGGGCACCTCTTTTCCATGCCCGCCGTCCTCTTTGCAAAGGAGGTTTCCACCAATGCCCTTTTTCTGCACCCGGTGCGGCGCGAAGCTGAAGGGCACGGACCGTTTCTGTCCGTCCTGCGGCGCCCGCGTCGACCGTCCGGAACCGGTTCCGGATCCCGTGCCGGACGCCGGAACACCCTCCGGCGACGAGCCGAAAGTCCCTTTGAAGGACGCGGGAACGCCTCCGCAGACGCCGGGCGAGAACGTCATCCTGTGCGCGGACGGCAAATACCGCTGGGTCTACGAGCTGCATCTGCTCAAGGACTGGTCCGTCTTTTTCTTGGTCTGGCGGATCTTCTTTTTCATCCTGGCCGGGATCTTCACGCTCATGATGATCATCAGCCTGATCGAAGACGGATTCGGCGATTCGATCTGGTCCAGCTTCAAATTCTTCCTCTACTTCGTCCTCGGCATGACGGCGCTCGTCTTCATCAGTTATTTCATCTACGCGGCCGTCATGGGCTTCAAGTACTGCGTCGTCTTCGAAATGGACGACCGGGGCATCCTGCACAAGCAGATGCCCAAGCAGGCCAAGCGCGCGGAGATCCTTTCCGCGCTCACCATCCTCGCCGGCCTGGCCTCACGCAACGTCACCACCGTCGGCGTGGGCATGAGCGCCGCCCGGACGGAGATGTATACGGAGTTCGACAAGGTCCGGAAGATGAAAGTGATCTCCCGGAGAAGCCGGATAAAGCTGCGCGAGGTCTTCAGTACCAACGAAGTCTATACGGCCAAGGAAGACTTCGCGTTCGTCAAGGAGTACATCGAGACGCGCTGCGTCAACCGGAAAAAGTAGGTCAAAAAAGAGCCTTCCCGTGTGGGGGCTCTTTTCGGTTGTCAGGCTTGTTTTCAGCAGTCCCGGTAGAAATAGACGTCCGCTTTTTGTTCCTGCTTCGTCCCGCGGTAGGAGCGGTTGTCGAATCCGCCGATCTCAAAACCGCACTTCAGATAGAACCGGCAGGCCGGTACGTTGTCGTCCTGCGCGATCGTATAGATGCCCTGCATACCCTGCCGCTTCGCTTCCTCCAGGCAGACCCGGATCAGCAGAGAACCGACGCCGGCGCCGCGGTACGCTTTGCAGACCTTCAGATCGTCCAGATACAGGTAGCGGAACATTCCCTTCCGCAGCACGGCGAGTCCGACGCAG
>JAGACN010000028.1 GCA_017614095.1 Clostridia bacterium
CCGTCCTTCCGGGACCCCGGATTTTTCCTATGACGAGTCCAGGACCGTCTTGGTCTCCTCTTCGGAACCCGAGCCGGTATCCGAGCCGGAGGTGTCGGACAGCTCCGAAGCCTCCGAAGCTTCCTCCGAAGAATCGCAACAGATCGAGATCTCGCTTCCGGATCCCAAATCCGATCTCCCCGTCATCATCGAAGGCCAGCCGGCGTCCACCAAGAAGTTCGAGGAAAGCATCGAGCAGCGCTACCTGATCGACATGAATCCTTATGAGCAGTATATCGCGCCGGAAGATCCGCTGGAATTTGCATTCCTGGTCAATTCCACCCATACGCTCGCTTCCGACTACGTGGCTGACGATCTGGTGGACTGCATCCATACCCGCAAAGACGGCCGTGCGACGCAGCAGCTCCGGCTGAACGCCGAAATGGCGTTGGAGGCTTTTCTGGCCGAAGGCGCGCTCTGCGGCGTCACGAACGTCACCGTCACCAGCGCATACCGGTCCTACAGTTATCAGAAGAGACTGTTCAATCAATACGTGGACCAGAATATGAGCAAGTTCAAAACGCGCGAGGAATGCGAAAAATACGTAGAGACCTTCTCCGCGCGTCCCGGCACCAGCGAACACCAGAGCGGTCTCTGCTGCGATATGCACAATATGGGCTCCGCCCAGCAGTCCTTTGCCAAAAAGCCGGAGGCGAAATGGCTGGCCGAAAACTGCTGGCGATTCGGCTTCATCCTCCGCTATCCGGCAGACAAGGAAGACATCACCAAAATCATTTTCGAGCCCTGGCATTTCCGTTTCGTCGGCCGCGTGGCGGCCACCGCGATGCACGAAAGCGGGATGTGTCTGGAAGAATACTGCGAAAGTTTGGGCCTAAGCTGATGAAAGAACACATTTACGCGTTCGAGATTAACGACGCATTCAACAAAAAAGACGGGACCTGTCCATTTTGCTCCATCTTCGCAAAGCTGGAGGAAACCGAGCTGGATCTCATTCTCGGCGCCTCCATGATGGAGCCCGACGTCCGCATCATCACGAACAAAAAGGGCTTTTGCCCCGCTCACTACCGGAAAATGTTCCCGCGTAAAAACCGGCTCGGCATGGCCCTGACGATGGAATCCCATTTAGAGGAACTGAAAAAAGACATCCGGCCGGCCGGCATTCTGTCGAAAGATCCGGCTTCAAAAAGCATTTCCCGCATTGCCGATCTGGAAAAGACCTGCTATGTGTGCGACCGGCTGGAGGAAAAATTCCAGCGCGTGCTCTCCAATGCGGCGGATATGTACGCCGAGGAGTCGGATTTCCGGAAAAAGTTCCGCGAGCAGACGCTTTTCTGCCTCCCCCATTACCGGAAGTTCCTGGAAACGGCCGTCAAATGCCTGAATAAGAAGGATTATGCCCTTCTGGCGGAAGACGCGGTCAAAATCGAGAGCGCCGCACTGGATAAACTGAAGAACGACATATCCTGGTTTTGCAAAAAGTTCGATTTCAATTACGAAAACGAACCGTGGTACGACTCCAAAGACGCAGTGGAGCGGACCATCCGCTTTTTGTCCGGCAACGTCGAACTGAACACGAAATAGTCCGCCCGAAAAAAGGACCGCCTCCAATCAGAGACGGTCCTTTTCCTTTTCCGTTGTCAGATCCGGTTGAAGGCTTTTTCGTCGTACAGGAACCGGATCGCATCCTCGACCCAGACGGAGATCGTGTGCGCTTCTCCGTATCCGTGCGCTTCCGTCACCTGATCCCCCAGGCACAGCCCGTGATGGCCGAACGGCCAGATGTGCAGTTCGTACGGAATGCCGAGTTCCTGCATCGCGCTCGCGTAATCCAGAGACGAGCGGGCGGGAACCGCCTCATCCGCCGCGGTCGCCCACAGAAACGCCGGCGGAGAGCAGGCGTCGATGTTGCCGACCGGGTCGAACTTTTTCCGTTCTTCCTCTGAAGAGGCAAGTTCTCCGAGCAGGTTGTTCATCGTCACTTCATTGGTCGGCTCGCACCCGCGCAATACGCCGTAGCACAGGATGACCTTGTCCGGGCGGCTGTCCGCCGGATTGTCGCCGACGAGATCCGCCGCGACCGGCTTGTTCCACAGCGTGGCCGTGCATCCGCACAGATGGCCGCCTGCCGAAAAACCGCACGCCGAGATATTGTTCGGATCGATCCCGAACTCGTCCGCATGCTCGCGCACGTACCGGATCGCGGCAAACGCCTCCCGCATCGGAAGCGTATGCAGTTTTTTCTGATCCGACGTGCAGGTGTAGGTAAGGACGAACGCCGGGATGCCTGCGGCCGCAAACCGAAGGGCGATGGGCTCGCCTTCCCCTTCGTAGGTGCTTTCATAACCGCCGCCCGGGAAAATGACGAGCGCCGGCCGGCGTCCGCGGTAAAAGCTCCGCTCGGTCGCATCCGGGATATAGCTGTACAGGGAACGTCCGCAAATGGTTTTCGTGAATGCTTTCATTTGAAATTTTCCTTCCGTCTGCTCATTTATTCGGGGTCGGCTTCGCCGGAGTCCAGAAGATGTTTGATCCGTAGCGAAGCGTCATACAGTTCCTTTTTTCCGTACGGGCAGGATGCCTCTCCCGCCAATGCGGCGACGGCGTCGCGCGCCGACTCTCCGAACCGGATCATCCGGTCGGCGATCCATCCTTCCGGTCCGACTGCAGGCTCTTCTTCCGGTCCGGCAGCTTCCGGACGGTTCACCAGCAGAACGTATTCGCCTTTTTCCGCGTTCGGATTGGCGGAAAGTTCCTCAAAGACCTCTTCAGCGCTTCCGCGGTAGATCCGTTCAAACTGTTTCGTCAGGTCGTTGCACAGACAGACGGCATCGGCCGGCCGGGTATCCCGGAGGATCTCCAGCGTCCGGACAATGCGCCTGGGCGATTCGTAGTAGACGGTCAGCGGCGACCGGGCTTTCGCCATCTCCAGGAAGACGTTCCGGATCTCTCCCGGCGTCCGGGGCAGAAATCCGTAAAAAGTGAACGAAAGCGCGTTGAACCCGGAAACCGCAACGGCCGTTACGGCGGCGCAGCAGCCGGGGACCGCGGTCACGGGGATCCCGGCGGCAGCCGCTTCGCGCACCAGCAGATAGCCGGGGTCGGAAATGCAGGGCATGCCCGCGTCCGTCACCAGCGCGACCTTCGCGCCGGACTGCATCTCGGCGATCAGCTTGCCCGCGGAGGCGGCTTCGTTGAATTTATGGTTGGGGATCATCCGTTTGCCGGTAATGCCGAATTTCTGAAGCAGCAGTGCCGCCGTCCGCGTATCTTCCGCGGCAATGGCGTCGGCGGAAGCCAGCGTGTCGATCCCGCGGGGGCTCATATCGCCGAGGTTCCCGATGGGCGTTGCCACAAGGATGAGCATGCCCGTTCCTTTTTCGTTGACCGGTTCCATATTCCGCCTCAATACGCATTCTCTTCCAAAGGCGGGCACAGGTCTTCCAGCACCGCCAGGGTGAAGGTCCAGATGTGTTCTACGGAATTCAGAGACAGTTTTTCATCCGCGGTATGGATGGCGTACATGTCCGGGCCGTAGGACACCGCGTCCAGCCCGTGCAGCGCGTCCGCGAACAGACCGCATTCCAGTCCGGCGTGGATCGCTTCCGTTTTCAGGCGCTTTCCGAACAACTCTTCGTAAACGCGCACCATCCGCTCCTGCAGCTCGGATTTCTTCCGGAATTCCCAGGCCGGATATTCGCCGTCGATCGTCGCGCTCCCGCCGAACCGGGCGGCCAGCGCCTTCAGTTTTCCGTTCAGTTCCTCTTTTTCGCGGTTGACCGAACTCCGGACGGAGTATTCCAGTTCGATCGACGCGTCGCCCGTCCGGACGATACCGACGTTCAGCGAAGTCTGGACCAGTCCGGGAATATCCCTGCTCCAGGCCTGCACCCCGTACGGCGCCTGCGTCAGAAATCCTCCGAGGTCCAGGTCTGCAGGGCAGGCCGGCGCTTCGTCTTCCACGGTCAGCCGGATCGACTCGTTCGGAAATTCTTTCCGGAACAGCGCTTCCTCTTTCTCCGCTTTCGCCCGGACGTCCTCTCCGCAAACCACGAGAACGCAGGAGGTCATGATGGCGTTGTCCGCTTCCCCTCCGTTGATGGAAACCAGATCAAGCCCGCCGTCTTTCAGGAACCGTCCGGCCAGCACCGCGGCATTGGCAAGTCCACGGTGGATCTCCGATCCGGAATGTCCGCCGAGCAGCCCGCTCACCGTCACGCGGAAAGCCGGGCGCGCCGCGGCGGCGCGCCGAACGGGAAAGTTGACCGCGGTATGCGATCCGCCCGCGCAGGAAACGGTCAGGATGCCTTCCGTCTCCGAATCCAGATTCAGCATGATCCGGTGCTTCAACTGCCGCATATCCAGCTGCTTGGCGCCCACCATTCCGATCTCCTCGTCCGACGTGAAAACCGCTTCGATGGCCGGATGCCGGATCGCGTCGGATTCCAGAATGGCAAGCATGATGGCGACCGCGATCCCGTCATCCCCGCCGAGCGAGGTCCCGTCGGCAAATACGTTCTCCCCGTCGGTCATGAGCTTCAGTCCGTCTTTCTCAAAATCGTGGTCGGAATCCGGCTTTTTCGCGCACACCATATCGATGTGTCCCTGAAGGATGACGCCTTCCGACCGGCTGCATCCCGGAGACGCGTCCTTGCGGATGATGACGTTGTTTGCCTTGTCCCGCGTATAGGACAATCCGTGCATCTTTGCGAAGAAGCAGAGGTAATTCGCCAGTTTCGCCGTATGCCCGGATCCGTGCGGGATCGAACAGATGGATTCGAAATAGAACCAGACCCGTTCGGGATGGATATTTTCCAGTATGCGTGCCATGAGTCGACCTCCTTGAAAGGCCTTACGGCCTCCTCAAACCTTTCGGATAGTGATTTTTCGCCGTATGGTCAACGACCTTGATGCCGCCGACCGGGCAGTTCAACGTTGTCACCACGCCCCACCCGTCCCCGAGCGGACAAGGCAGTTCCCGTCCGGACAGATAGGCCTCCAGCGCGGGATCGCCGATATCCAGTTCCCATTTCCGGAACGCGCGGTCTCCGTACGCCATAAAAAGCGCGTGATGCGGGATCATCCGGTTTCTGGCGGTCTCTCCGACCGCTACGCCGGCCGCATAGATGTTGCCTGACGGGATCGGCTCGTCTGCCGCGACGATACGGTCACCGTACCGGCAAAGCGGAAGTTCCCCGTACGAATCCAGCGTTTTTTCCAGGAAGGACACGGCCGCGTCCATCTCCTGCCGTCCGATCCATGCGCGGGCGTCCGGGAACGCCGGGACCTCACTGCGCTTTCCGCCGTCCGCCTTCCTGAACAGCGCCATGAACTGGCCTTCGCCGGGCGCTTTGAAAGGATAGAACCGGCGGCATTCGGGATAACCGACGCCGGGATCCGTGACGGCGTCCACCCAGTCCGGGAAGGATGCCAGCGTAAGCGAAGGATCGTTTTCCAGAAGGAACCGGACGACCTCTTCGTTTTCTTCGAGCGAAAAGGTACAGGTGGAATACAGTAAATATCCTTCCGGGGCGAGCGTTTTGACCGCTTCGGTCAGCAGCTGCTTTTGACGCTCGGCGCAATAGGCAGGCAGTTTTTCGTTCCATTCCGAAACGGATTCGGGATATTTGCGGAACATTCCCTCTCCGGAGCAGGGAGCGTCCACCAGGACAAAATCGAAATAGGAGGGATACCAGGAAGCGATCCGCCTGGCGTCCGCATTGGATACGACCGTCCGGACGGCTCCGATGCGTTCCAGATTGCCCGCCAGCACTTTGCAGCGCGATGGCATGATCTCGTTGGACAGCAGGAACCCCTTTTCCCCGATGCGGCTGCGGATCTGGGCGCTTTTTCCGCCCGGCGACGCGCACAGGTCCAGACACCGCATGCCCGGCCCGACCGGCGACGCCGCGACCGGAAGCATGGCGGAAGGATCCTGGATATAAAACGCGCCGGCGGCATGCAGCGGATGATTGCCCGGTTTTTCCGCGCCGCAATAGAATCCGTTTTCCACAAACGGTATCGGGCTCAGCTTCAGTTCCGGCCGCTGCTGCAGCAAAGGGGGGTCAAGCCGGTCCGCCTGCGCATAGAGCGCCTTGACAGGTTCCTGATCCATCGCGTCCAGATAGAGCGGGAACCGCTCGCCCAGCAGTTCGCGCATACGTTTCAAAAAGGCGTCCGGAAGCGAACGGCTCACGGCAGGCACCTCAGTCCCGTTCGGCCCGCCTGGTCCGGCGTCCGCGGATGGTAACGATTTCGTGCGGCGGAACGGATTTGGTGATCCAGGCGCTTCCGCCGATGACGCAATGGTCGCCGATCACGGTCTCGCCGCCCAGGATGGTGGCGCCCGCATAAATGACGACGTGGTTTCCGATGTCCGGATGGCGCTTGATCCCCTTGACCGGGTTTCCGTCCTCTCCGAGCTCGAAACTCTTGGCGCCCAGCGTGACGTGCTGATAGATCTTGACGTCGTCGCCGATGGTAGCTGTTTCACCGATGACAACGCCCGTCCCGTGGTCGATAAAGAACCGGCGGCCGATGGATGCCCCGGGATGAATGTCGATGCCCGTCTGGCGGTGCGCATATTCCGACATCATACGCGGAAGGATCGGCGTCCCCTGCAGGTACAGGATGTGCGCGATCCGGTAGACGCAGATCGCGGAGAAGCCCGGATAGGTCAGCAGGACCTCATCGGTCCCGGTCGCTGCGGGGTCCCCCAGATAGGCCGCCTGCAGATCCTCTTCCAGCATCACCCGGACAGACGGAAGTGCGCGCCGGAACGCTTCCGCGCGGCGGTCCGCTTCTTCCGCGTCCGGGAGCACGGATCCGAATGCCGTGCGCAGAAGAGCGACGGCTTCGGCCTCCCGGTCCGCGCGTTTCTGCTCCAGATCGGTTTCTTCCGACCTGTCTCCGAAATGTGCGGGGAACAGCGACTGCATCAGCAGGCACAGCGTGTTTTTGATGATTTTGTTCAATCCGAGAAATGGGGTGGCCTTTTTTTCACTCATCGGTTTGTTCCTTCTTCGACTCGTATTCCGGATCAAGTCCGTTTTCCGGTTCTTCGGGGACGTCCGGCTGTTCGTCCGATCTGGTTTCCGGTTCTTCGGGGACGTCCGGCTGTCCGTACGGTTCTTCTTCGGCAAGCGGTTTTTCGTCGTCCGATCCGCATACGCCGCTTTCAGTCTCCGGTCCGGGGTCGGAAGGGACATCGTCCGGCCCGGCGGCCGATCCGGCGGCCCAGCAGGGTTTGCGTCCTTTCTTCATGATCACGATCAGCAGGACGCCGGCGAGGACCATGACGACGGACCAGAACTGGGAGGGCGTCAGGGCCCCGATGAAGGAGCCTCGTTCGTCCGCGCGGACAAATTCGATGGCAAAGCGGAAAACACCGTAGGAGATCAGATAGACGCTCATGGTGTAAATGAGGTTTTTCTTCATCAAAAGGAACAGCAGAACGCCGAACAGGAGGAACAGGAAGACCGCCTCATACAGCTGGGTCGGCAACGCGCTTTCCGCCAGTTTCGGAAACTGGACGTCCAGACAGGTATCCGAATGGATGCCGTAACAGCAGCCGGCGAAAAAGCAGCCGACGCGTCCGAACGCGTGCGCGATGGTGATGCAGCAGGGCAGAATGGGCAGAAAATCCACCAGCCGACCGGTCAGTTTCTTGCGGAAGATGACATAAGCGAGCAAAAAGACGATGAGCGCGCCGATCAGGCCGCCGATGAAGGTCATACCGTCTCCGAGATACCCAAAGAAGGTCTCGTGCTTGCCCGGGTCCTGGATAAAATCGTAGATGGCCTGAAACAGGACGGCCGACCCGAACGCAGCCATTGTGCTGACGACCGATGTGTAGAACAGAAAATCCACAAATCGGGGGTCCAGATTTTTCTTTTTCGACAGCACCTGCATCAAAACAAAGGCGCACAAAACGCCAA
>JAGACN010000029.1 GCA_017614095.1 Clostridia bacterium
CGGGCTCCCGCCGCCGCGCGGAATCTGGGATTCCGGCTTTCGGTCGAGGAAAACGTTTCGTCGAACGGCTCGCCGGACGCCATCCGGCAGTTGGTATCCACCTTGCTGGAGAACGCGGTCAAATATTCGCCGGACGGCGGACAGATTGACGTCGAACTGACGACACACCGTAAAACGGCCGTCCTTTCGGTCGAAAACGCGACGGTACAGCCGATCAACGAAAAAGAACTGCCGCGTCTGTTCGACCGGTTCTACCGCTCGGACGTTTCCCGGAACTCCGCCACAGGCGGACACGGCATCGGTCTGTCTATCGCAAAGGCCATTGTGGCCGCCCACGGTGGAACGATCGTAGCGTCAACAAAGACTGGGTCCGACTTCCGGATCACCGTTACGCTTCTGCTGTAATCCGTTGAAAAAGAAGAGAAGCATTGAATGATCTTGTCGATGCTTCTTTTTGTCGGATCTCTTAAGTCCGTTTTAGGATGAAGCGCTATCCTGAGATTGAAAAAAGGAAAGGAGCGGAACATGACGGTTGAAGAATACTACGGCAACGCGTACGAAGGGCTGGAGGAAACGAAGCGGATTCTGGAAGGTATCACCGAACGGATTCGGAACGGATCTCATCCTGACGAAGACCTGCAACCCGTCGTCTATTACTGCTCGCGGATCAAGAAGCCGGACAGCATGATCCGGAAGCTGGAAGGACGCGGATTCCCGACTGAGGCGGATTCCGCACTGAAAAACGTCTACGACGCCGTCGGGATCCGGCTGATCTGCTCGTTCGCCGGGGACGTGCTGGCGGTCGTGCAGATGCTTGAGAACCATCCGGGCATCGAGATCGTCGAGAAGAAGGATTATCTGCTGAATCCAAAGCCGAACGGATACCGCAGCATCCATTTGTGCGTACGAGTGAAGGAAACGGGGTTGTACGCGGAGATCCAGGTCCGTACGATCGCTATGGATTTCTGGGCGACGCTGGAGCACCAGCTGAAATACAAGAAGGATGTCCGGGGCGAAGGATTGATCCGGAGAGAACTGAAACGTTGCGCAGACGAGATCGCGTCCGTCGACCTGTCCATGCAGACCATCCGGGAAATCATAAGAGAATTGTGATTTTTTTAAAGTTTAGTTTAGTTTACTGCGTATACTGAAAACCGGAAAGGAAAGAAAGGGGTGCTTACCATGTACGATAATGATCTTGAAAACAAAGAAGAACGGATTCCGGAGAATCATCCGGAGGAAACCGTTAAATCAATTCTGGATGAGACGGCCGAACATGTCTCGAAAGAGACCGGGGAAGCGGATACCGACTTTGCACCGGAAACGGAACAGACGGACGGAAGGGAGTCGGAGCCGGAAAACAGGATGGCGGAAACCGTCGAGTATGAAAGCCGACAGGAAGAAAAACCGAAAGGCGAAAGCCCGCATTCCGGCAAAAACAGCGGCTGGAAGAAGTTTGTCGCTGTTCTCCTGTGCGGACTCCTGTTCGGCGCCGCCGCAGCCGGTGCGTTTGCCGGTGTGACCGCGCTCCTGAACAGCGGATCGCAGACGCAGGAAGAAAGCCAAGGAACGAAACGGGACCATGGCTTGAACGAAATGTCGGCCGTCACGACTCCGGTGACCGATCTGGATACCGTGTCCTATTCGGACAGCGGAACGACGCTGTCGCAGTCGCTCGACGTGAGCGACATTGCCGAAGGCATGATGCCGGCGATGGTCTCCATCACGAACATCAGCGTGCAGGAAGTGCAGAGCTATTTCGGCATGTTCGGCTACGGCCGCTCCCAGATGCAGCAGTCGACCAGCACCGGAACGGGCATCATCATCGGACAGAACGATTCCGAACTGCTGATCGTCACGAACAACCACGTCGTGGAGGACGCAACGACGCTGTCCGTCTGCTTCGTGGACAACGAGGTATGCGAAGCCTCCATCAAAGGGACCGATCCGGACAACGACCTGGCCGTCATCGCCGTCAAACTGGCAGACATTCCGGGCGAGACGGGCGAAACCATCAAGATCGCGAAACTCGGGGACTCCGATCTGCTGAAGGTTGGACAGCAGGTGGTCGCCATCGGCAACGCGCTCGGTTACGGACAGTCGGTCACGACCGGCATCGTCAGCGCGCTCGGCCGTCAGATCGACACCACGGACGCCATCATGATCCAGACGGACGCCGCCATCAACCCGGGCAACTCCGGCGGCGCTCTACTGAATATGGACGGCGAAGTGATCGGCATCAACTCCGCCAAGTTCAGTTCGACCGAAGTGGAAGGGATGGGATACGCCATCTCCATCACCACGGCCATGCCGATCATCGAGGACCTC
This sequence comes from Clostridia bacterium, assembly GCA_017614095.1. The sequence continues at coordinate 2,329 of JAGACN010000029.1, forward strand.
ATGAACCGCACGACGCGTGAAAAAGTGTCCGAGGAGGACGCGTCCTATCTTGGCATCCGCGGTGAGGACATCACGTCGACCATGTCGGCCTCATACGGCATCCCGCAGGGCATCTATCTGACCTCCATCGAGAGCGGAAGTCCGTTCGACGAGGCCGGTATCACGGTCAAGTGCGTGCTGACGCATTTCGACGGCATCCGCGTGACCAGCATGTCTAATCTGGAAAACCGGTTGCAGTATTACGCGGCCGGAGAGACGGTCGAGGTCAGGGTGCAGGTCCTCCAGGGCAACGAATACGTTGAAAAGACCTTTACCATCACGTTCGGACGCGCATCCGAACACAGATCGTCCGGATTCGGCGGCTGGGGAGGCAGATATTAAGCAATGAGTGACAGCAGACGGACCGTTTCCAAAGAAAGGAAGAAGAGACCGTGAAAACGGAGAAAAACGCACAGAACGCGACGAAGCCGGCCGCGAACGCCTCCAGGCTGCGGCCCATCGACGCGCTGCGCGCGGAATGACGCATCAACCAGACAAACGGCACGGCCGGCGGACAACGAAGTCCGCCGGCTGTTTTGCGCGCGCATTTTTACGATCAAAGTCTTGATTCTTCTTCTGTCTTGTGGTAGGATAAAATTGTACGAAAATGGTCTGTTTTGGGCAGGAGGAAAGAGCCGGTGCATACCTTATGGTCGGAACACGTGCAGGGGATACAGACATTGTATCTCAGCCGGAAACTGCGGTTCGACGACCGCTTTTCCGGACAGTATCAAACGGCCTTCCGGCTGGAGCAGGACAAGCCGATCCGCATCCTCGAGATCGGCTGCGGGCCGGGCGCGCTGGCGGAAGCGCTGCGCCGCTGGTATCCGGATGCCGAGATCACCGGCATCGACCGGGACAGCGCGTTCGTCGCGTATGCGAAACAGCATGTGGAAAACGTCACGTTTTTGGAAGGGGACGCGACCGCTCTGCCTTTTCCGGACGGCTTTTTCGACGTCACAGTTTCGAATACCGTATCCGAACATATCGAGCCGAGTGCTTTCTGGGGCGAACAGTTCCGCGTGCTGAAACCGGGCGGCGTCTGTCTTTGTCTGTCCGCGCGGCGGGGCATCCGCTGCACGGCCGCCTGTCTGGAGCAGACGGAGGAGGAAAAGCGTTTTTGGGAAGGAATGCCGGATATGGAGACGGACTTCGAGCGGTACCAGGTCTGCAGATATCCTATGTCCGAATCGGAACTGCCGGCGGCCATGGAAAAGGCCGGCTTTCGCGGTCTGTCGACCGGCTATGCCGTCGCCGATCTGACTCCGGACGATCCGAAATACCCCAACGAAATGGCCGAAGCCATGATCGAAGCGGACCGGATGTGCGATCTGGAATCCGTTCAGTCGGCTCATGCTGCGGACGCGGAAGATGTGACGGACGCAATCAACCGGAAATACGATGAGCGGCTGAGACTATACCGGAACGGAATCCGCTTGTGGGACACGTCTGTTTCGCTGACGATGATCCTGCGAGGGGAGAGACCCTTATCCCCGGACGGCCGGAAAGATGATCGGACCGTAGGTACCGTCGTTTAAAAACTGTCCGCAGAGAAGCGGAACGCCGCTCGATTCTGACTGCCGGGCAGGCCATCGAAAGAGCAGAGTCGGAAGAACCGGGTGCCGTCGCAGCGGTCAAGCCGCCGGCTGACGATGCGGCCCAGTCAATCAAGAACATAAGTTCTGTATGGAAGTGAGGAGCAAAGCGATGGGTCTGTTTGAATTGTTGAAGCAGCGGACTACGAAAGAGTTGTTTGTGCTGGTAGGGAAGATTGGCCTTTCTCATCCGGGAGGTCTTTCGGATTCCGATGCCCAGAAACTTTGGAGAGTCTATAA